>NZ_LJJX01000018.1:0-120116 GCF_001421075.1 Frankia sp. CpI1-P
ATCCAACACCGCCTCCAACGCCCGCAACTGTTCTTCATCCAACCGGCAGCGTGACGTCGGCCCCCGCGACCGCAACCCCGCCACCCCACCGGCCTTCCACACCCGCCGCCACCGCTCCACCGACCGCTCAGTCACCCGCAACCCAGCGGCAACCTCCCGGTTCGACACACCCTGTTCGAACAAATGCGCGGCTTCTTGTCGTATCCGTTCCNGGCGATCTCGATCCTCAGCGGTCAACCCNCCACCCNTCNCATACCTCATACCAACGGACTACCCAACCCCCAACGATCACCCCAGCNATCACCACCGGATCAACCCGACCCGGCACATTAAAGATCAGTAGCTTGCCTTCGGGTGCTCCTCGACGGCTAGCTGGTCCAGCTCGTCCAAGAAGGCATCGAACGCGGCGTCGGACAGGCAGAAGACCGTACGGCCCGCCGAGATGTCCTCGTGGGCCTCGTCGATCGCGCGCCTGGTGTTCGCATCGGGCTCATCGACCCACTCGTGCGGCTCAGGGTAGGGCGGCATCGCCGCGTCCATGGTCAACCTCCCTACCGATGTCATCGCACCGACTCGACCACAGCTTTCTCCATGATGGCTCACCGCGGCGGCCTGGGCGACCCCAAGGGGCGGGCAATTATCCTGCCGCACCAACGAGGCGATCGCGTACCGGTTGTGCCGCGGGGGCGCGGGGGATTACGACGACCATTCCGTCCAGCACATCGCGTCGTCGGCTCACACTTGGGCCGGGTGAGGCGTTCTCCTGGCATGGGGCGAGAACCGTTCGAGGTCGTCGTCGAACGCTACGGGCCGATGGTGCTGCGGGTCTGCTGGGCCGTCGTCGGACCGACGCTGGCCGACGACGCCTGGTCGGAGACGTTTCTCGCCGCGCTGCGGGCCTACCCGGAGCTGGCGCCGGACAGCAACGTCGAGGCGTGGCTGGTGACGATCGCCCGGAACAAGGCGATCGATCAGCTTCGCGCCCAGTCGCGGCGTCCGGCGCCGACGGAGCGTCTCCCGGAGACGATCAGGTGGGAGGAACACGACGCCGGCCTCGACCTGTGGGACGCCCTGCGGCGACTTCCCCAGAAGCAACGGGAGACCGTCGCCTACCACTTCCTGGCCGGCCTCCCGTACACNGAGGTTGCCCGGCTCCTCGGCGGCAACCCGGCATCCGCGCGGCGGGCTGGCGCCGACGGCATCGCGTCGCTCCGGAGCATGCTCGCCCCTTCGGCGCAGGAGGAACGGTCGAGATGACTGGCCAGGACAATCCGGAGTCGGACCCGTTCGCCACCGTGCTTGGCGCCGAGGTGGATCTGAGCCGGCTGCGTCTGCGGCTGCTGGCCGAGGCGGAGCGAGACGGCCTGCTCGACGTGGTGTACCGCACCGTGGATGCGCCGGTCGGGCGGCTCCTGCTCGCCGCGACCCGCCGGGGGCTGGTGCGGGTGGCGTACGAGGTGGAGGGCCACGACACCGTCCTGGCGACCCTCGCCGAGCGGATCAGTCCTCGCCTGCTGAAGGCAGGTAGCCAGCTCGACGCCGTCGCCGGGCAGCTCGACGACTACTTCTCCCGGGTCCGGTCCCGCTTTGACGTGGATCTCGACCTGCGGCTTGCGTCCAGGTTCCGGCTCACGGTGTTGGAGCACCTGCGGGAGATCCCGTACGGCGGCACGGCGAGCTACGCGGCGGTGGCCGCGCTGGCCGGAAGTCCGCGCGCGGTCCGGGCTGTCGGCACGGCCTGCGCGACGAATCCGCTGCCCGTCGTCGTCCCGTGCCATCGCGTGGTGCGCAGCGACGGTGGGATTGGCAGGTACGTCGGGGGCGACGACGCCAAGCGGACCCTCCTGCGGCTCGAAGGAGCGATCTGACGACGGCGAGCCGCCGGCCGAGGATCCCCCGGAGTGCCGGAGTGCCGGAGTGCCGGAGTGCCGGGGTGCCGGGGTGCCGGAGTGCGACCGGTACCTCACGTTCCGGGCGGTCCCGGCGTCTTCCGGGTGAGAGACGCACCGGCGCTCTCGCTGCCGACGCCACGGCGGCGAGCCGAAAATCGGATTGGACACGTATGTCTGTCGCACTCGTCACGGGAAGCAGCCGGGGCCTGGGCTTCGCCACCGCGCAGGCCCTCGGCCGCCTCGGCCACCGGGTCATCGTCACCGCTCGCGACCAGGCCTCGGCCGACAAGGCCGCGGCTGACCTGAGGTCGAAGGGGTACGACGCCGAAGGACTGACGCTCGATGTCACGTCGCCCGACAGCGTCGAGGCGGCCGCGAACCGGGTGCTGGAACTGGACGGCGGGCTGGACATCCTGGTCAACAACGCCGGAATCCTGCCCGAGGCCACCGACGGTGAACAGCACGAGTTCGCCTCCCTCGGGCTGTTCAAGGACACGTACGCCACCAACGTCTTCGGCCCGGTCGCGGTCGCCGAGGCGTTCCTGCCCCTGCTGCGCAGGAGCCCGGCCGGACGGATCGTCAACGTCTCCACGACGATGGGTTCGCTCAACGACCAGGCCAGTCCCGAATCGCCGTACTACTCCACGGTCGTGCCGGCCTACCAGAGCTCCAAGGCGGCGCTGAACAGCGTCACGATCGCCCTGGCCAAGAAGCTCGCCGGCACCCCCATCAAGGTCACCTCCGTCTGTCCCGGTTTCGTGCAGACCGACCTGACGCCCATCAACAGAGAGCAGGCTCCGCTGACCGCGGAGCAGGCGTCGGAGGTCGTCGTCCGGGCCGCGACCCTGCCCGCGGACGCGGCCTCGGGAACGTTCTTCGACCAGGACGGCGCGGTGGCCTGGTAGGCGGGCGAATCACCATGCTGTGGCTGGGAACAGTAACAGCGAGTTGTTATCTGTGTGGTCGATCCGTGGCCGTCAGGGAGATGCGATGAGCGCCTCGATCGGATCAGCGGCCAGAGCGGCCAGAGCGGCCAGTGACCCTGCCTCGGGCCGTCCTGCCGCGGCCGACGAGGCGCGCGCCGCCCTGGCCACGCAGGGCGCGCCGGGGTTGGCGGTGCGGCGGGTCGACGACAACTGCCCGCTTTCACTGTGGCTGGCCTGGCGCGGCGCCGGCCCGCCGCTGGCCGACGTCGTCCCGATGCTCGCCAATCTCGGCCTGCGAGCCGAGGACCAACATCCTCTTGAGTCAGCCGGCCCGGGCGATGGGTGCGCAACCGGCGATACCGTCAGCGTCGACGAGTATCGGATTCTCGGCCCCCCCGAGCTGGCCACCCAGGCGTTGGCGCAGGTCGGCGAGCTGGGCGAGACGCTGAGGGCGATCTGGGCGGGGCAGGCGGACAGCGACCCACTCGACCGGCTGGTGCTGACCGCGGGGCTGGCCGCCGGCGAGGTTGCGCTGCTGCGCGCCCTGCTGCGCTACCTGCTGCACGCCGGGCTGCCGCTGAGCGAGGCGTACGGGCATCGGCTGCTGACCGCGGGCGCGTCCTTCGCACGGGACCTCGTCGCGCTGTTCCATGCTCGGATGCGTCCCGGTGCCGAAGACCCGGACGGTGCCGCGGAACTGGCTGCCAGCCTTGACCGCGACCTGGACACGGTCGCCGGCGTCGATGAGGACCTGCTGCTCACCCGCCTGCGCGACGTTGTCCTCGCCGTCGTGCGCACCACCTACTACCTGCCGGGCGAGGCGCTCGCGGTGAAGCTCGACCCAGGCCGGCTGCGGTGGTTGCCGCGTCCCCTTCCCGCGGCCGAGGTCTTCGTGAGCACGNCGCGCTTCGACGCCCTGCACCTGCGCGCCGGGCTGGTCGCCCGCGGCGGGATCCGCTGGTCCGACCGTACTGAGGACCTGCGTGCCGAGATCGCCGGGCTGATGAAGGCACAACGGGTCAAGAACGCGCTGATCGTGCCCGACGGGGCCAAGGGCGGCTATGTCCTGCGGCGCCCCCCGGACGACCCGCGGCGGCGGGAGGCCGAGGGCCGCGCCTGCTACGCGGTCTTCATCCGCGCGTTGCTGGCATTGACCGACAACCGGGTCGACGGGGTCACCGTCCGCCGGCCCGGGCTGGTGTGCCATGACGGCGAGGACAGCTATCTCGTCGTCGCGGCGGACAAGGGCACGGCCCGGTTCTCCGACCTGGCGAACGCGATCGCTGTCGAATCCGGCTACTGGCTCGGCGACGCCTTCGCCTCTGGCGGCCGGACCGGCTACGACCACAAGGCGCTGGGGATCACCGCCCGGGGTGTCTGGGAGTCGGTGCGGCGCCACTTTGCCGAGCTGGGGGTGGACGCCGACGGTGAACCGATCACCGTCGTCGGTATCGGGGACATGTCGGGGGACGTGTTCGGCAACGGGCTGCTGCAGTCGGACCAGCTGCGCCTCGTCGCCGCATTCGACCACCGACACCTCTTCCTNGACCCCGACCCCGACCCGGACCGCTCGTATGCGGAGCGGCGGCGGCTTGCGGCGCTGCCCACCAGCAGCTGGGACGACNACGACCGGTCGGTGCTGTCCGCCGGTGGAGGAGTGTTTCCGCTGTCGGCCCGACGGGTCCCGCTGTCCCCGCAGATCCGTGCACGGCTCCGGGTGGACGCCGAATGCCTGACCGTGGACGAGCTGATCCGGTCGATCCTGCGTGCGCCGGTCGACCTGCTGTGGAACGGCGGAATCGGCACCTGGGTCAAGGCATCGCGCGAGGACCATCACGCGGTCGGCGACAAGGCGCGCGACCGCTGCCGGGTCGACGCGTCCGAACTGCGTGTGAGAGTCGTGGCCGAGGGTGGCAACCTCGGCCTGACGGAGGCGGCCAGGGTCGAGTACTGCCTGGCGGGCGGCCGGTGCAACACCGACTTTATCGACAACTCGGCCGGCGTCGACTGNTCGGACCGCGAGGTGAACCTCAAGATCGGTCTTGCTGCCGCCGGCCGCGTNCCTGGTCCGATCGGTGGGAGCTCTCCGGGCACTGCTCCGGTGGACCCGTCTGGGCGGGACGATCTGCTGGCGGCGGCCACGGGCGAGGTCGTGCAGCTGGTCCTCGCCGACTCTGCCCGGCAGGTGCTGTCGCTGAGCGTCTCCGAACGGCAGGCCGCCGTGTCGGTCGAGGGCATGGCTCGGCTCACCGGTCACCTCGTCTCCGCGGGCATCCTCGACCCGTCCGTCGACCCCGTCCCGGATCAGGAGGTGATGCGCGCACGGATGGGCAGGGGCCCGGTGCTGACCCGTCCCGAGATCGCAATCCTGCACGCCTACGGCAAACGCGAGGTCTTCGGCGAGCTCGTCGGGTCGGACCTGCTGGCCGAGCCGGCGACCGCCGAGACGCTGGACGCCTACCTGCCGGCCACGCTCCGTCCCCTGATCGGCCCGCGGTTTGACCGGCATCCGCTGTGGCGGGCGATCGCCGCCTCCCAGCTCGCCAACGATCTCGTCGACCGGGTCGGCGCCGGCTTCCTGTTCCGGCTGGAGGAACTGACCGGTGCGCCGCCGGTTGACGGTGTCCGTGCCTTCCTCATCACCCGGGACCTGTTCGGGCTGGCGTGGGTCTGGGAGGCGGTCGACGGCCATCACCAGCCGGCCGCGGGAACGCCCTGCCGGGGCCGCCGCCGTGGCGACGTGCCCGGCGGCGACCGGGTCGACGCCGCCGTCGAGGCACTGCTGCGGTGTCGCATGCTGCAGGAGTACGCGGCCCAGTGGCTGCTGCGGCGGCGACCGAGGCCGCTGGACCTGACCGCCGAGACCATGCGCTACTACGACGGCGTCAGCGAGGTGGCGATGGCACTGCCGGAGACGCTGCGCCGCCTGGGCGCCCGGGAGGAACTCGACGCCATCGAGACCGTGCGGCGCCGGCTGCTCGGCGCCGGCCTGCCGCTGCGCGCGGCGGAGCAGGTCGCGAGACTGAAGGTGATGGTCAACGCCCTCGACATCGTCGACGTGGCGCTGCAGCACGACATCGCGGTGACCGAGGTGCTGACCGAGTACTTCGACCTCGGCGTTCGGCTCGGGCTGGGCCGGCTGACCACCCGTATCGTCGACCGACCCGGGGACTCCTACTGGGAGACGATGGCGAAGGCGTCGCTGCGGTCGAAGCTTGCCAGCAGCCATGCCCGGCTGGTCGAGGCGCTGTTGGCGAGAGCGGGCGGCGATCTGGACACGGCGGTCAAGCGGGCCGCCCGCAGCGGTGGCGTCAGCCGGGTCCGCGCGGTGGTGGACGAGGTGGTGGAGGCGCCGGAGGTCACCAGTGCCATGGTGGCCGCGGTCGTGCTCCGGCTCGACGACCTGGCGGACCTCGTCCCCTGACGGGAGCGCGCCCTAGGCTGAGTGGGTGCTCGTGGCGTATCTGTCGGCTTTCGCGTGCGCCGTCTGCTATGGGGTCGGTTCGATCCTGCAGAGCGTCGGCGCACGCCGGACCGCGACGACCGCCGACGTCCTGGATCCCCGCCTGCTGGTGCGGCTTGCGACGCAGGCTCCCTATCTCGTCGGGATGGGGCTGGACCTGGTCGGCTGGTTGCTCTCGCTGGTCGCGGTGCGTTCGCTGCCGTTGTTCGCCGTCCAGGCCATCCTGGTGGCCAGCGTCGGCGTGACGGCGGTGCTGGCCAGGATCTTCCTGCGGGTTCGGGTGGACCGGGCCCAGGCGGTCGCGCTGGTCGCCCTTGGGCTCGGGGTGGTGCTGCTCGCGGCCACCGCCGCGCCGGGGAAACCGCGGCCGGTGGGGTCGACGGCCGCCGTCCTGATCGCGCTCGGCATCCTGCCGACGGCCCTGGGCTGTTTCTGGGCTGGCCGGGCGCTGTCGGAGGGCCGCGCCGTCCTCGCCCTCGGCGGCCTGTCCGGCCTGGCGTTCGGCGGGACGGCGCTGTGTGCGCGCGCGTTGGAGGCCGACCACACCCTCGTCGGTGTCGTCGCGGATCCGCTGTCCTGGGCGCTGCTGGTCTACGGGGTGGTCGGCATGGTCGCGTTCGCCGCGGNGCTGCAGCGGGGCTCGGTCACGCTCGCCATGGCGGGGCAGGCGACGGCGGAGACCGTCGCTCCCGCGATCATCGGACTGACCCTGCTGGGCGACCACGCCAGGTCGGGCAGTGGCGGGATCGCGGCGACGGGGTTCGTGCTCACGGTCCTCGCGGCGGCCTGGCTCGCCGCCCACAGCCACATCGAGCCCGCCGAGGTCGCCGGAGGGCTTCCTTCGGAAGCTGTGGGTCCGGACGTCCCGACGGCCCCGGCAGCGGCTCCGGCTCCGGCTGAGGCCGAGGCTCAGAGCCAGACCTGGCGTCGGACCGATCGGCGTCGGTGACCGCTCGCGGGGCAGGTATCCGCCGTGGCAGTCGAGCGGCGCGGGCGAGGTGGCGGGCATGGGTGATGTCCTGATCGGGACGGCGTCCTGGACGGATCCGACGCTGTTGCGGTCGGGGTGGTACCCGCCGGAGGTCACCACCGCCGAGCAGCGGTTGCGCTACTACGCCCGGCAGTTCCCGCTNGTCGAGGTCGACGCCACCTACTACGCCCCGCCCGCGGAGCAGACCGTGCGGATGTGGGCGGCCCGGACCCCGCCCGGGTTCACCTTCAACATCAAGGCGTTCTCGCTGCTGACGGGGCATCCGACCCGTCCCGGTGCGCTGTACTCCGATCTGCGGGGCCTGGTCCCGGCGGAGCGGAAGAACCTGTACCTGAAGGACGTCGACACCGCGGTNGTCGATCAGGTGTGGGAGCGTTTCCTCGGCGCGCTGGATCCGCTGACCGAGGCGGGCAAGCTCGGCGCCGTGCTGTTCCAGTTTCCCCAGTGGTTCCCGATCAGCACCGCGAACAAGCGGTACATCCTGGAATGCCAGCAGCGGTGTCGGCCGATGCGGATCTGCGTCGAGTTCCGGAACCACACCTGGATGGACGGGCGAAACCGCGACGAGACCCTCGACTTCCTCACCTCCTACGCGCTTCCCTACGTCTGCGTCGACATGCCCCAGGGCCACCCGAGCTCGGTTCCGCCGGTGCTCGCCGCGACCGCGGATCTCGCGGTCGTCCGCTTCCACGGGCACAGCGAGAAGTGGACGAGCCGCGACATCCATGAGCGCTTCGGCTACCGCTACAGCGAGGAGGAGCTGCGGGAATGGGCACCGAAACTGCGCCGGCTGGCGGACGCCGCCGCCCGCACCCAGGTGCTCATGAACAACTGCTGCGCCGACTACGCGCAGCGTAACGCCCGCCAGCTCGCCGACCTGCTGGCTGAGCTCGACGGCGCGAACCCGGCCCCGTCCGCGGCCGAGCGGCGTTGAGCCCGGCCGCGGACGGGAGCGCCGCCGCCTCAACGTTCGGGTGTTGCCAGGATCTTGAACAGCATGGTGTTGGCGCTGGTCAGCGCCTGGGTGTCGACCGAGCGCAGGCAGGCGACGAGACCGGCCTTCGCGACGAACGTGACCAGACCCATCACGGCCCACAGGCCGCCGCCGAGGTCGACGCAGAACCCCTCGCCGGTCGCGTGCTCCACGACCAGGGCAACCAGCACGGTCGGCTCGTCGACGATCTCGTTGTAGACGGTGGAACTGAGCACCAGCACGGCCTGGGGCGTCGGGNCGGTGTTCGCGGTCCAGATCTCCCCACGGCGTGGTGCTCTCACGGGGCGGTGTCGGTCAGGCCGGGATGTCCGGTCGCCGCGAGGTCCTGCTGGTTGGCCTCCCCGAAGGCCAGGGCCGCCTGCGCCACGGCCGGGTCGGCCCGCAGCCAGGCCCCGTGCGCGGCGCAGCGCCGGCGCATGTCCTCTGCGTCGAGCACGCCNTCGATCCACGNGTTCATCGAGGTGCGGTCGGCCTCGGCGTAGCGCCGGACCGACTCGTAGGCCTCGTCCGACAGACGCAATGTGATCGTCCGGCTCATGCGACTCATGCTAGCAAGATCTGCTGTCATGGCATGGCGCGCGAGCGACGCGGGACACGTGCCAGTTCGCTGACCAGCCGTNCTGTGCCTCCGTACGCTGAAGGTCTGTTTCATGGCGGCAAGTTCATGAAGACAAGGAGCACGAGCCAGTGTCGACCACGTCTGCTTCCTCCCCGCTCGAGTCCGCCGCCGGCGGCGTGCGCATGCCCGCGATCTACGCCACCCAGGGCGCCCCGCCGCTGATCGACCATCCGCACTGGACCGCCGAGCTCGCGGCGTGGGGCCGGGCGCTGCCACGCCCCCGGGCGATCCTGGTGATCTCCGCGCACTGGGAGCAGAACCCGATCGCGTACGGGGCGACGACCACGCCCGTCCCGCTGTACTACGACTTCTACGGCTTCCCCGAGCGCTTCTACCGGCTGAGCTACCCGGCCCCCGGGGCCCCCGACCTCGTGGCCGAGGTCGCCCGCCTGCTCGGGCCCGGCCAGCCGCTCGTCGCGCAGCCCGACCGCGGGCTCGACCACGGGGCCTTCATCCCACTGATCTACATGTATCCGGACGCGGACGTCCCCGTGCTGCAGATCTCGCTGCCCACGGAGGACCCGNCCGGCCTGCTGGAGCTCGGCCGGCGGCTGGCGCCGCTGCGGGACGACGGCGTGCTGATCTTCGCCACTGGCCTGCTCACCCACTCCACCGGCCACGCCGACCTGTCGAACCCGGACAGCANCCCCCACCCCGACGTGGCCGCCTTCGACGCCTGGGTGGCCGACGCGCTCGCACGCGGCGACCTCGACGCCCTGGTGCACTACCGCGACCGCGCGCCCGGGGTGCGTCGGGCCCTGCCGAGCCAGGAACACTTCGTCCCGCTGTTCGTGGCCCTGGGCGCCGCCCTCGACACCCCCGGGCCGGTGATCTTCCCGCATCACGGCTTCTGGTACGGCAACTCGATGCGCTCGGTCCAGTTCGGCGTGGCGGCGACGGCCGACGTGCCCNTCTGACCCGCGGCGGGCGCAGCGAGAGGCGGAGAGCAGGGGCGGCTCCGTCACTACGGTGGCGTCACCGTGGTGCGGTCACCGCGTCGTCGGCGCGGCCGGCGGTGCGGACCTGGCGGTGCAGGTGGTACAGCCAGGGTGGGATCGTCGCCCAGAACACGATGATGTTGCCGACGACGACCCCCCTGGCGCCGCCGACCAGAAGGCCGGTGACCGGGCAGGCCAGCAGGAACGGCACGAAGAACAGGTTGATCCAGAAGGTGAGCCGGGTCTTGCCGAAGGCGTAGAGCACCGCCGCCGGGCCGACCGCGAGTCCCGGGCCCACCTGCGCGACGACGGCGAGCAGCAGCAGGTCGCGGGTCTGGCCCCAGGTGTCGCCAAGCAGGGCCGCGCCGAAGTCGGCGGGCAGCAGCATGAACGCCAACCCCCACAGCGAGCTGGACACGACCACGAGCCCGGAGACCAGGTAGGCGCCGCGGATGACCCGGCTGGGGGGCATGTGCTTGCGCCGTGCGAACTCGGGGATGGCGAAGCTCATCAGCGCGACGGCCAGGTTCGTCGTGGGGGCCAGCAGGGTCTGCAACCCGCGCAGGNCACCGACGAGCGACGTGGAACCGACCGCCCCGATGATCAGAGTGGACGTCTGTTGGGCGCCCTGCAGCGAGATGAACTCCGNGGTCATGAAGCCGGTCGTCTCGCGGTGGCCGGTGAACCAGGCCAGCGCGCGCTTCGGATCGGGCCAGGCGTGGTGCTGCGCGACGCCGACCAGCGCGGCGAGGGCGGCCGCCGCCCCCCAGACCAGGACCATCGCCACAGCCCCACCGCCGGTGTCCGAACCGGCGGCGAGCAGGCCGACGCCGATGGCCAGCCCCGCCGCCCAGACGAGGTCGTTGCCGACGGCGAGCAGGGGGCGGCCCTGGGCGAAGGAGGCGTAGCGCCAGGCGTCCTGCACGAGCAGCGCCGGCATGACCACGCCCATCGCGACCAGGTTCAGCCCCACCGTGCCGCGCAGGGCGACGCCGACGACGAGCAGACCCACGCCGACGACGGCGCCGAGCGCCAGCGCGGTGCCGGCCGCGGCCCGCACCGCCGAGCGGAACGTCGACGCCGGGACGTCGGCGTAGCTGATCCCCAGCGGCGCCGTTCCGGCTGCCCGGGACAGCCCGACGACCATCGCGAAGATCGTGTAGGCGATCGCGAACGCGCCGAACTCGCTCGAATCCACCCGGCGGGCGATGATGAAGTTGATCGCCGCGTTGGTGCCGCTCGACACCACCTGGTCGCCGACCGTCCACAGCGCGTTGATCCGGCTGCGGGACCGCGACGGTGCCGCCGCGGGTTGCTGCGGGGGTTCCTCGCGAGTCAGCTCACGGGCGGCGACACCATCGCTGCGCTGGGTCAGATCGTCGAGGCGTTCGAGGTGGTATTCGGGGCGGTCGAGCAGCTGGGAGAGGTCCAGGTACTCGGGGCGGTCGAGATACTCGGGGCGGTCGAGGTACCCGGGGCGGTCGAGGTACTCGGGGCGGTCCGGGTATTCGGCGTGGAGGTCGCGGTGCCCGGCGTGGAGGTCACGGTGCGCGGGGTAGTGGTCGCGGTGCCGCGGCTGTGGCACCGCCTCGCCCGTGCCGGTCGTGTGGTCCGTGCCGGTCGCGTGGTCCGTGCCGAGCCTCAGGTCCTCATCCACGTCGAGTCGGGCCCCCGGCCTCGTCCGATCACGTCAGCGCGGCTGCGCCCATGCCGATGGCGACTCTACCGTGACGTAACTGTCATCTTCGGGTAGGCGGGCGAGCACGTTGGCGTCTCAGCGCAGCGCGGCGACGATCGTGCGGGTGTTGTGCTCCNCCATCTGCAGGTAGGTGGCGCCGGCGGAGCCGGCGGGGCCGAGGGTGTCGCCGTAGAGCGAGTCCTCCCCGGCCTCGACCCGCACGCCGGCCTCGGCCGCGATCGTCCGCGCCGTCCGCGGCGGCAGCGACGACTCGGAGAAGACGGCCTTGGTGCCGGTCTGGCGGATCTTGGCGACGATCTTCCTGATGTTGCTGCCGGACAGCTCCGCGNCAGTGTCGAAGCTCGGGATGATCGAGCCGACGAAGGTGAGACCGTAGCGGTCGAGGTAGTAGCCGAAGGCGTCGTGGTTGGTGACCAGCTTGCGATCGGTGGGCGGGATCGTGGCGATCTGGCGGCGGATGTCGCCGTCGAGGGCATCGAGCCTGCGGTCGTAGGCGATCCGATTGGTGTGAAAGTAGCCGGCGTTCGCGGGATCGGCCCGCGCCAGCCCGTGTTCGATGTCCGCGACCATGATCTTGGCATTGAGCGGGTTGTGCCAGATGTGCGGGTCGCCCGCCCTCTCCTCCTCGTCGCCGTTGCCGGCCCGGATGGTCACGCCGCGGCTCGCGTCGACCCGGATGCCGTCGAAGCCGGCGGCGCCGACGGCGTCGTTGAGCCAGCTCTCCAGCCCGACGCCGTTCTCGACCAGCACCTTGGCGTTGCCGACTGCCTCGATGTCGGCCGGGGTGGGCTCGTAGTCGTGCGGGTCGACGTTGGGTTTCAGCAACTGGGCGACGCGCACCCGGTCCCCGCCGAGGACCCGGGTGAAGTCGGCGACCTGGCTGGTCGTGGCGACGACCGGCAGCCGCCCGGCGGCGCCGCCGGCGGCAGAGGACGAGCCGCAGCCCGCCAGGAGGGCCGCGAGCAGGGCCAGGCCGGCGACCCCGGCCGCGAGCCGGGTGGGGAGACGGATGACGGGCAAGGGACCCTCACTTCGCAGAGCGGATGCCCCTGATGAAAACGATTCCGAAAACGGATGTCAATAAGTCGGGCGCGGGTTCGTCCGCGTCGCAGCGGGCCGCGGGGTGGTTCGGCGGCGGTCGGGTCAGCGGATGACCTGAGGTTGCTGCTGGGTGATGCAGTGGATTCCGCCGCCGTTGCCGAAGATCACCCGAGCGTCCACCGGTTCGACCCGGCGGGTGGGGTACAGCCGGGTGAGCAGGTCGAGGGCGTCGGCGTCGCGGGGGTCGTCGAAGACGCCGGCGACGACCAGGCCGTTGGCGACGTAGTAGTTGAGGTAGGAGTAGCCGGCCGGGCCCCCGTCGACCTCCAGCACGGTGGGCGCCGCGATCTGGACGATCTCCAGCGGGCGGCCGGCGGCGTCGTGGCTGGCCCGCAGCAGCGCGGCCAGCTCCCGGGTCGTCTCATGGTCGGGATGTGCCGGGTCGGGCTGGCTGTGCACGGCGACGAGGCCGGGCCGGACGAACGCGGCGACGACGTCGACGTGCCCGCGGGTGCCGAACCGGTCGTAGTCACGGGCGACGCCCCGCGGCAGCCAGATCGCGTGGGTCGTGCCGAGCTGGGCGTGCAGCTCCGCCTCCACCCGGGCGCGGTCCCAGCCCGGGTTGCGGTGCGGGTCGAGCTGGACCGTCTCGGTCAGCAGGACGGTGCCGGCGCCGTCCACGGCGATCCCGCCGCCCTCGTTCGTCAACGCCGAGTGGCGCACCGCCGCGCCGGCCCGCGCGGCGACGGCCGTGGCCAGCAGCCGGTCCGCGTCCCAGTTCGCCCAGTCCTGGGCGCCCCAGCCGTTGAAGACCCAGTCGACGGCGCCCAGGTGCCCGCCGCCGTCGATCGTGAACGTCGGGCCGCTGTCGCGCAGCCAGGCGTCGTCCAGCGCGAGCTCGATCACCGTCACGGCGGGCGGGACCTGCCGGGCCGCGGTCGTGCCCTGACCCGGGCCGGCTATCAGGGTGACCGGCTCGTAGCGGCTGATCGTCGTCGCCACGCGGGCCCAGGCGGAGCGCGCCGCGGCGAGGCCGGGTGAGCCCTCCGCGCCGAAGGTGTCGTTCGGGGGCGGGAACGCCATCCAGGTCCGGGTATGCGGCTCCCACTCGGCCGGCATCCGGCGGGCGGCGGGAGCGGCGGTCATGGTGGTCATCATCGCAGGCCCGATGCCCGCGACCCGCCGACCGCCGGGCGCGGCGGGGCACGGCGCGGCGGGGCGCGGGGCGGGGGACCGGTGGGGGCGTGCCGGGCGTGAGAGCATCGGGGGATGCTGACGATCACCAGCATCGGGGCGCCCGCCTCGCCGGCCCGGGTGGCGCCGCCGACGCGCGCGCCGCTGCGGATCGCCGCGGTGCAGCACCGCTGGCATCCCGACCCGGCCGAGCACGCCGCCGCCCTGCGGGCGGGCGCGGTAGCGGCGGCCGAGCTCGGCGCCCAGCTCGTCTGTTTTCAGGAACTGACGCTGTCGCGCTACTTTGCCGACCTACCGCCGGAAGCCCAGCCGCCGGCCGGCCGGCCGCCGGAAGCCCAGCCGCCGGACGGGCGAGTGCCGGCTGAGCGAGGGTCGGACGGGCGGCCCGCGAGGAGCGGCAGCGGGCCTGCGGCGCTGGCCGAGAGCGTCGACGACGGGCCGACGCGTACGCTCGCCGCCGGTCTGGCCGCCGAGCTCGGCGTGGCCGTGCACATGTCGCTCTACGAGNGGGCGGACGGGCCCGACGGGCTGGGCTTCAACACCGCCATCGTCGTCGGCCCGGACGGCGCGTTGCTCGCCCGCACCCGCAAGATGCACATCCCGGTCACCGCCGGCTACCACGAGGACCGGTACTTCCGGCCCGGGCCGGCCGGGGCCGACAGCTTCCCGGTCGTCGAGCTGCATCAGGGGCGCTTCGGCTTCCCCACCTGCTGGGACCAGTGGTTCCCGGAACTGGCCCGGGCGTACTCGCTCGCCGGCGCCGACGTCCTGGTGTACCCGACGGCGATCGGCTCCGAGCCCGATCATCCCGGCTTCGACACCGAACCGCTGTGGCACAACGTGATCGTCGGCAACGGGATCGCCAACGGCACGTTCATGGTGGCAATCAACCGGATCGGGACGGAGGGTGCCCTGACCTTCTACGGCAGCTCGTTCATCAGCGATCCCTACGGCAGGGTGCTGGTTCGGGCGCCGCGCGACGTCCCGGCGGTGCTGGTCGCCGACCTCGACCTGGACCAGCGCCGCGACTGGCTGGCGCTGTTCCCGTTCCTCACCACCCGCCGCCCCGATGCCTACGCCGGGCTGGCCGAGCCCGGTGCGGGCGACGTCGAGGGCCGCTGACCGGCGCCTGGACTCACCTCACGTCGCGTTCTGATCTTCGACGGGTTGTAGAACCCGGGGTGGGGATCACCTAGACTGTCGCGGCGTGGAGGCGTCCGCCGGACCGGTCGCGCGTGGCCTGCGGGCCGGCGTGTTCGGCGCGATGTGCGTCGCCCTGAGTGTGGTCGCGCACGTTGCTGCCCACGGCGCGGTCCCACCCCTGTGGGTGCTGCTCGCCGGTCTCGTCGCCGTGACGGTGGTCACCGGCGTCTGCGCCGGTCCGGCTCCCTCGCTGCTGCTCGTCGTCGGCCTGATGGCGGCCACCCAGGCAGGGCTGCACGCCGCCTTCGGGGCCTGGCCGGGCGCAGCCTCGGGTCCGGACCTGTCCCGGCTGCTGTGCGCGGCGCCCGGCGCGCACGCCGCGGCGGCCGCGACGCTGCTGCGCCGTGAGGGCCTGCTCGCGACCGTCGGCGGTGCGGCGCCTCATCCGGCGCTGATGCCCGCCATGGCGCACGGCGGTGGGCTGCTGCTGATGTCCGGCGCGCACCTGCTGGTGGCGGGGCTGACCGCCTGGTGGCTGCGACGGGTAGACGCGGCCCTGGGCGTCGCCGGTGCCCTGGTGGGAGTGCTGGCCCGCGGCCTGTGCCGACTGCTCGGACCGCCGGCCGCCCCTGCTCCGGTCGCCACCGGCCGCCGCCAGCCGCGCTCGGCGATGGCGTCCGCCGGCTGGCCGTGCCCGGCCGGGCTGCGCCACAGCGTCGTTCGCCGAGGCCCTCCGCAGGTCTGCTGACCCGGCCCGAACCCGCCGTCCGGTCACCCCGGCGCTCCTGAGCCAGGGCGAGTGGCTCCGAACCCCGCGTGACCCTGTGTAGCCGGCCCCGCCAGTTGTGTCCGCGCTGCCCGACCACTGCCGCCCGACCACTGCCGCCCGATCGCTGCCGCCCGTCTACTGCCGCCCGATCGCTACCACCCGTCTACTGCCGCCCGATCGCTGCCACCTGTCCACTGCCGCCGCGGTTTCCGGCCAGATCGAGGTCAGATCGTGCCGAGGCTTCGGCACGGTTCTGCGGCCTACAAGCGTACCCACCCCTCGGCATGATTCGGTGCGCAGATGATCGCAGAATGTGACGGAGTGGGTGGTGCGGCCAGTGGCACCCCGAGCGCCGAGGCGACCCCGGCGCTCCCCGAGGCATCCCCGCACCTGCGTCCCGGACCGTGCCGACCGTATGGGCGCGGGTACCGGCCGCCGCGCCCTCACACCTGGAGTTCCCATGCCCGACGGAGTTCCCCTCCGCGACAACGCCCACGACCTGCCGCTGCTGTTGGGGAGCGCCGCGTGAACGGCGGGGAGACGTCGAACCGGCCGGCGCCGGGTTCGTCGCCCGCCGCCCCGGCCGCCCCGGCCTCTCCGGCCGCTCCGGCCGTGGATCGCCGATCCGGGCTGCACCGGCGTCGGGTGCTCGCCGGCGCCGGGCTGTTCGGCCTGGGTGCGGGGGCCGGCACCGGCGTGACCATGGGGACGCAGCGGCTGCTTCCCGAGCGGGCCGATCCGGTCGAGGCGGCCCGCCGGGCGGCACTGGCCCCCGTGACGGGCGACGGCGTCCACCAACCGGGCATCGCCGAGCGCGCGCCCGCCCACCTGGTGTTCACCGCCTACGACCTGACGGCGGCCGATCCGGCGGCGGCCCGGGCGGCCCTCGGCACGGTGCTGCGGGCGTGGACGGACGGCGGCCGGACGCTGATGCGCGGCGCGTCCCAGAGTGGCGCGTCCCAGAGCGGCGCGTCCCAGAGCGGCGCGGTCCAGATCGGTGTGGCGGGGGTGGGCAGGGAGGCGGCGGGCCTGGGGTCGGCGGGGCTGACGGTGACGGTGGGGATCGGGGCCGCGGCGCTGCGCCGGGCGGGCCTCGACGCGCGCCTCCCCGGGCCGCTCGCGGACATCCCGGCGCTGCCCGGCGACCGGCTGGAGGCGACCCGCGGGGGTGGGGACCTCGCCGTCCAGGTCTGCGCCGAGGATCCGATGGTCGCGTTCGCCGCGGCCCGGCAGCTCGGCCGGCTCGCCGCCGACCTGGTCCGGCCCCGCTGGGTGCAGCGCGGTTTCCGGCGCACCGCGGCGGCCGCCGCCGACCCGACAGCCACCCCGCGCAACCTGATGGGGCAGCTCGACGGCACAAACAACCCGCGGCCGGGCTCGGCACAGTTCGACCTCGCCGTGTGGGCCGCCGGGGGCCCGGCCTGGATGCGCGGCGGGACCTACCTGGTGTGCCGGCGGATCCGGATGCTGCTGGAGAGCTGGGAGCGGCTGACCGAGGACGCCCGCGGCGAGGTCGTCGGGCGCCGGATCGACGACGGGGCGCCCCTGTCCGCACCGCCCGCGGCCACCGGGGGCGGCGAGGACACGGCGTCGGACTTCGCCGCCCGCGGCCCGGACGGCCGGCTCCTGATCGCCGAGAACGCCCACATCCGCCTGTCCAATCCGCAGTTCCACGGCGGCATCGCCATGTTCCGCCGCGGCTACTCCTACGACGACGGCCTGGACGCCACCGGCGAGCCGGACTCCGGGCTGTTCTTCCTGGCGTTCCAGGCCGATCCGCGCACGGCGTTCGTCCCGGTGCAGCGCACCCTCGCGGCCTCCGACGCGCTGAACACGTTCATCCGGCACACGGCCAGCGCGCTGTTCGCCGTCCCGCCGGCGCCGCCAGCCGGCGGCTACCTCGGCCAGAGCCTGCTCGAGGAGGCCTGAGGCGGCTCGGTGTCGGTGATGGCTGGGTGCCCGGTGGCGGACGGCTCAGTGCCCGGCGGCCAGGGAGGCGAGCGCCCGGGCGTACCGCTGCGCGCAGTACGGCGCGGGATGGACGAAGTCCACGATGCACCGGTGGCCGTCGAGCTCGGTGTTGAAGNCCATCGTCGGATGGATCGCCCGCGCCGCCCGCTCCGAGTAGCGCACCCGACCCGGGAACTCGTCGGCGAGCTCGCGGTACAGGTCGTTGAACCGCGCGCTGCCCAGCATCCAGCCGTGGAGGCGGGAGGCCGGCGTCGTCCAGTCGACCTGGCCGGACGTGCTGTTGAACGAGGACGGCACGGCCGCCGCCAGCACGATCCGGGTCACCCCGTGGCGCAGGTACCAGCGGATCTGCTCGGTCAGCTCGGCGCGGTAGGCGGCGACGAGCTGGGTGCCGACGAGGTTGCCGGGGTTGTTGCCGTTCCAGTTCAGCACCACGGTTCGCGGCCGGCCCGCCGCCGCCAGATCATCGGAGATCAACGGCGAGGTGGCGTCGGCGTAGACGCTGGGAGCGAGTCCCGAGTAGCCGACGAGACGGACCGGGGCCGTGTCGGTGGACCTGGCGGCGACGGTGACCATGGAGTCGCCGACCACCAGGGCGGGTTGCCGGGGGCCGCCGCCGCCCGACCGGCCACCGAGGATCACCGCGACCGCGAGCGCGGCCAGCACGGCGAGGGTCAGCCACGACCTGGCCGTACCGGAGGCGGCGCCAGGCGCCGCGGGCGAACTGGGCCGATGCGCCCGGGATTTCGGCTCCGCCCGCGGCGTCGACGGGCCGCCGTGCGTGGATCGGCGTGGGGTCGACGAGATCTCGGGACCTTCTTT
The DNA here is from genome assembly GCF_001421075.1 of Frankia sp. CpI1-P. NCBI lineage: Bacteria > Bacillati > Actinomycetota > Actinomycetes > Frankiales > Frankiaceae > Frankia > Frankia sp. CpI1-P. Next base: position 18,463 of record NZ_LJJX01000018.1, read on the forward strand.
CCGTCCGGGGCGCCGGTGGCCGTAGTCGGGAGCTTTGCCATCTCCGAATACCCGGGAGCGTCGCNATAAACCNGTTGACCGGGTACGCACCATCGCCCGCCGTCGTACATTGGGAGAAGTGTGGCGAGCCTCCGGAAACCGTTGATAAATGTTCTCTCGGTCGAGCCGGCGGAAAAGAGGACGGTCAGCGGGGGGAGTGGCTGCGCCGGGCATTCAGCGCTGCCACCGTCGGAACGAGATCACCGATGGTGGTGAAGTCGGTCGCGAGGAACGTCGGGGTGAGGCCGGCCCGTTCGCAGCGGCGCAGGTGGGCGAGCAGGGCGGGTTCCCGGTTGACCGCGTCGGCGTAGGTCCGGCCCGGATCGTCGCCCTCCACCCAGTGGTTGACGAGCAGCATCGACGCGGTGCGCGAACCACGCCCGACGCGGCAGGTGAACCCCGCCGGGGAGGGCACGTCGAACGGCGTGTCCGCCCCATACCGGAAGAACCGCCGATACCAGCTCTTCGGGACGTCGGCGTTCTCCGCGAAGACCACCAGCCGGCGGTCGGCCGCCACCAGATGCCCCAGCGTCGGCCAGCGCCCGTGCGGGTCCGCGGGCGGCGTCACGATCCGGTGCAGCAGCCCGACCCGGCGGAAGGCGGCGATCACCTCCCCGGGCGGCACCGAGTCCTGCAGGATCAACGTCACGACCTCGGACGGGTTGCGCGCCAGCCAGTCGTCGACCGAGCGCAGGGCCTCCTCGAAGTTCACCGAGCCGAACTGGCACACGCTGTGGCACAGCCACAGGCCGGGCCGGGCGGAGCGGGCCCCCCGGGCCAGCGGCGCCAGCGCGTCGCGTTCCCGCGGGCGCAGGCCCGCCAGGAACGTCTCCACCTGCGTCGGCGTCGTCCAGTGCTGCACGTCGAGCAGCAGCGCCCGCACGCCGGTGTCGAGCTGACCGACGAGGTCCGGATCCTGCGTCGCGCCGACGAAATCGGCGGCGCTGGAGGCCATCGCGTTGTGGCTGGCGGCGTAGACCGCCTCGTCGTAGCGCAGCCCGCACAGGCCCCGGCTGCCGTTGCAGCTCGCCGCCTCCCCGCCGAACCGCGCCGGCGTCGCCAGCCACGAGCAGCTCAGCAGCACCGCCGCGGACAGCGCCATGATCACCGAGCGGCGCCGGGTGAACGGCCGACGCCGGCGCCGCACGAGCAGGCCGACGAGACCGAGCAGGCATCCCGCCAGCGCCACCCCCGCGGCCACCTGGCCCCACACGGTGCGGATCCGGCCGATCATGTTTCCCTGCAGGTCGTGCAGCAGATCCCGCACCCGCAGGGGCAGGGTCGGGTTGGCGCCGACCACGCCCGCCGTCGGGTCGCCGACCAGGGTGGGCAGCAGCAGCCCGAGCAGCAGCGCGGCGGCCCCGCCGGCCACCATTCCCCCGGCTACCAGCAGGATCGTGTCGCCGCGCCCGCAGCGGGCGTGCCGCGCGGCGAGCAGGACCGCCAGCACGGCCATGGCCGCGAACAACGCCCCCAGCGTGACCGTGCCGTACCGGCCCAGGTCGTGGAGCACGTGCAGCAGCCCCACGCCGGCCGACTCGTGCGCGCGGGCCAGCGGGGTGCCCAGGTCGAGCCGGTCGCCGGCCAGCCGCCGGCGCAGGTCGGCCAGGGCCGCCTCGTCGCCCTGGAACAGCAGGGGCCCGACCACGGCGAGCGCGGCGGGCACCTTTCCCTGCCGCAGCAGCCCGATGACCTGGTCGTCGACCCGGGCCCGCTCGGCGGCGGGGAGCCGGGCCAGCAGCACCGAGCCGATCTGGTCGGCCTGCGCGTCCGTCAGGTCCATCGTCGGGATGCCGGCGGGCCGGCGTCCCTGTGCCATCTGGTCGAGGCCGCCGACCAGCACCTGCGTGACGGCGGCGACGTCGTGAGCCTGGAAGGTCGGCGTGCCCGACACCTGCCCGGCCAGGTAGATGGTGGCAAGCTTCGCGATGGCCGCGAACGTCGGGCGCAGGTCGACGCTGAGCGTCAGCGCCGGGCGCTGGCCGGCGAGATAGCCCGAAATCTGCGCGCTGAGGCTGTTCACGGCGCCGCGCACCGCCGGGGCCGGCGCGACCAGCCGTAGGTTGTCGACGACGACGTCCGGCGGGACGGGCAGCCCGGCGAGCAGGTCCCGGGTGACGCCGGCCAGGGCCGGGTCGGCCAGCACCTCGTCGTAGAGCCGGCGGTAGAGGTCGGTCTCGTCGACGGCCTGCCGGTAGTAGCCGGCGCGCTGGACCGTCAGGTTCGTCGTCAGCGCCACGACCGCCACCGGCCAGCACAGCAGCGCGCCGGCCAGCGCCAGGACGATCCACGTCCGCACACGCCGCACGGCCGCGGCGGAGACGTCGAGGCGGCGCACCGTCGGGACATGCCCGGTCGGGATGGCCCCGATGCCACCACGGCACCGGGGGTCACACTTCTCACCTCATCGACGGGTCGACCGGCCACCGGGGCCGCGACCCGCCGCCGGGACTAGCGCTCGACCTGGGTCTTCAGGTCGTACAGGGCGGACTCGACCAGCTTGTCCTCCGCCTTGCGGCGCAGCAGGCCGGGGATCGGCACCTTCAGCTCGACCGTCAGGTCGTAGGTCACCTCGGTGCTACCGTCGCCGAGGTCGGTCAGCGTGTAGCTGCCGTCCAGCGTGCGCACCCGGTCCGACTCGAGCATCGTCCAGGTGACGGAGTTCGGGCCCGCCCAGTCGTAGACGAGGGCGTAGTCCTCCTTGCCGAAGGTCGTCTTTGCCTGGAAACGGGCCTTCGCCGGCAGGCCGGCCGGCGTGGTCTCGATGACCTCCGCGGACTTGATCGGCTCCGACCAGTCGGGGNACCGGCTGATGTCGGCGATGACGGCCAGTACCGCCGCGGGCTGCGCCTTGATGACGATCGTGGACGAGACGTGATCGGCCATAATGGCAGGTCCTCCACATATTCCGGGTACGTACGGGATTCGGCGGCAACCTTTTGTGGCAGCACGGCCGATCTTTCCTGACGCGAAACGGAACGTATAAGAACCCGGGCTTACCGGTAAACATAAAACACCCGAACGTGTGGAATCGCGGTTCGGTCGCGGGTGTTCGGCCGGTCAGGCGCGTAAGGGCCGCTTTGCCGCGGCAGCCGCGGATAATCCGTCGCGGCTGTGCTCCCTCGGCCCGGCGATGCCGTTCCGCCGAGCCGAGGGGCAGGTTGAGAGGCCGGGTTGCGGCCGGTTGTTACGCGGGGTCGTAGGCCAGGTTGGGGCGCAGCCAGCGCTCGACGTCGCCGACGCCGAGGCCGCGCCGGCGGGCGTAGTCGGTGACCTGGTCCCGGCCGATGCGTCCCACGGTGAAGTACTTTGACTCCGGATGGGCGAAGATGAGCCCGCTGACGGCGGACGCCGGGGTCATCGCGAACGACTCGGTCAGGCCCAGGCCGNCCTGACCGGCGTCGAGCAGGTCGAACAGCGCCTGCTTCTCGCTGTGGTCGGGGCTGGCCGGGTAGCCGAGCGCCGGGCGGATGCCGCGGAAGCGCTCCGCGTGCAGGTCCTCCAGGCTCGGCTCCGCGTCCGGCTCGAACCACTCGCGGCGCGCGGCCAGGTGGATGTACTCGGCGAACGCCTCCGCGAGCCGGTCCGCGAGGGCCTTCGTCATGATCGACCGATAGTCGTCCTGACGCGCCTCGAACTCGGCGGCGAGCGTGTCCGCGCCGTGGACGGCCACGGCGAAGCCGCCGAGGTGGTCGCCGGCGGGCGCGACGTAGTCGGCGAGGCTGCGGTTGGGCCGGCCGGCGGGCTTCGCCGTCTGCTGGCGCAGCATCGGCAGCCGCAGCCGGCCGTCGCGGGCGCCCGCGACCGCGCCGGCCTCGATCACCAGGTCGTCGCCGTCGGCGAAGGCGGGCCAGAAGCCGTAGACGCCCTTCGCCTGCAGGCTGCCATCCTTGATGATCTGGTCGAGCAACACGTTCGCCTCGTCGTACAGCTCGCGGGCGACCGGCTGGTCGAGGATCGCGGGGAACTTGCCCTTCAGCTCCCAGGCGAGGAAGAAGAACTGCCAGTCGATCATCTCGCGCAGCGCGGTGAGGTCCGGCGTGACGACCCGCAGCCCGGTGAAGGCGGGGACGGGCAGCTCGTCGAAGGACACCTGCTCGCGGTTGGCCCGCGCCTGCTCCAGGCCGAGCAGCGGCTGCGCCCGGCGGTTCTCGTGCTGCTCGCGCAGCTTGGCCTGCTCGGCCCGGTTGCGGGTGTCGAGCTGCTCGGCCCGCTCGGTGTCGAGTAGATCCGAGACCACCCCGACGACGCGGGAGGCATCGAGCACGTGGACGGTGGTGGCCTCGTAGGCCGGGGCGATGCGCACCGCGGTGTGCTGGCGCGAGGTGGTGGCGCCGCCGATGAGCAGCGGCAGGGTCAGCCCGCGGCGCTGCATCTCGGCGCCGACCGCGACCATCTCGTCCAGCGACGGCGTGATGAGGCCGGACAGGCCGATCGCGTCCGCGCCCTCGGCGATGGCGGTGTCGAGGATGACCTTGGCGGGGACCATGACGCCGAGGTCGATCACCTCGTAGTTGTTGCAGCCGAGCACGACGCCGACGATGTTCTTGCCGATGTCGTGGACGTCGCCCTTGACGGTGGCGAGCACGACCTTGCCGTTGCCGCTACNGGCCGCGGGGGCGTCGCCGGCGAGGGCGGCCTGCGCCTTCTCGGCCTCCATGTACGGCTCCAGGTAGGCCACCGAGCGCTTCATCACCCGCGCGCTCTTGACCACCTGCGGCAGGAACATCTTCCCCGAGCCGAACAGGTCGCCGACGATCTTCATGCCGTCCATCAGCGGGCCCTCGATCACGTCGAGGGGGCGCGCCGCCTGTGCCCGCGCCTCCTCGGTGTCCGCCTCGATGAAGTCGACGATGCCGTGCACGAGCGCGTGCGAGAGCCGCTGCGCGACCGGCGCCTCGCGCCAGGACAGGTCGACGACCCGCTGCGTGCCCTTGCCGTTGACCGTCTCGGCGAAGGCGACGAGCCGGTCGGTGGCATCCTCGCGCCGGTCGAACAGCACGTCCTCGACGAGTTCGAGCAGCTCGGCGGGAATGTCGGCGTAGACGGCGAGCTGGCCGGCGTTGACGATGCCCATGTCGAGCCCGGCGCGCACCGCGTGGAGCAGGAACGCCGAGTGCATCGCCTCGCGGACNACGTCGTTGCCGCGGAAGGAGAACGACAGGTTCGAGATGCCGCCGCTGATCCGCACTCCCGGGCAGCGCTGCTTGATCAGCGGAAGTGCGTCGATGAACGCCTTGGCGTAGCCGTTGTGCTCGGCGATGCCGGTGGCCACGGCGAGCACGTTCGGGTCGAAGATGATGTCGGTGGCGGGGAACCCGAGCTTCTGTGTGAGCAGGTCGTAGGCGCGCCCGCAGATCGCCACCTTGCGCTCGGTGGTGTCGGCCTGGCCCTGCTCGTCGAAGGCCATGACGACGACGCCGGCGCCGAAGTCGCGGATGCGCCGGGCGTGGTCGAGGAAGACCTCCTCGCCCTCCTTGAGGCTGATCGAGTTGACCACGCCCTTGCCCTGCACGCAGCGCAGCCCGGCCTCCAGCACGCTCCACCGTGAGCTGTCGATCATGATCGGCAGGCGGGCGGCCTCCGGCTCGGTGGCCAGCAGGTTCAGGAACGTCGTCATCGCCTGNTCGCTGTCGAGCAGGTCGGCGTCCATGTTGACGTCGAGCAGGTTCGCCCCGCCGCGCACCTGCTCCAGGGCGACGTCGACCGCGGCCTGGTAGTCGTCGGCCTCGATGAGGCGACGGAAACGCGCCGAACCGGTGACGTTGGTCCGCTCGCCGATCATGACGAAGCCGGTGTCCTCGCCGATCTCGAACGGCTCCAGGCCGCTGAACCGGGTCCGTGGCGTGGGCATCGGCACCTGCCGCGGCGCCGTGCCCTGCACGGCGGCGGCGATCCGGGCGATGTGGGCCGGCGTCGTCCCGCAGCAGCCACCGACGATGTTGACCATCCCGGCGGCGGCGAACTCGCCGATCAGCCGGCCGGCCTCGGCCGGGGTCTGGTCGTAGCCGCCGAAGGCGTTGGGCAGCCCGGCGTTCGGGTGGCAGGCGGTGTAGGTGCCGGNGATGCGGGACAGGGCCTCGACGTGCGGGCGCATCTCCTCGGCGCCCAGCGAGCAGTTCACGCCGACGACCAGCGGGTTCGCGTGGGCGATGGAGCTCCAGAACGCCTCGACCGTCTGCCCCGACAGGGTCCGCCCGGACAGGTCGACGATCGTCACCGAGATCCACAGCGGCAGCTGCGGCGCGACCTCGCGGGCCGCGGCGATCGCGGCCTTCGCGTTCAACGTGTCGAAGATCGTTTCGATGAGCAGCAGGTCGACCCCGCCATCGGCGAGGGCCTGGATCTGCTCGGCGTAGGCGGCGCGGACCTGGTCGAAGGTCACCGCCCGGTACGCCGGGTCCTCCACCCGCGGGGACAGCGACAGCGTGACGTTGAGCGGGCCGATGGAGCCGGCGACGAACCGCCCACCCGCCTCGTCCGCGGCCTGTCGGGCCAACTGCGCGCCGCGCAGGTTCATCTCCCGCACCAGCGACTCCAGACCGTAGTCGGCCTGGCCGATGCTCGTCGCGGTGAAGGTGTTCGTGGTGGTGATGTCCGCGCCCGCGGCCAGGTACTGCCGGTGCACGTCGAGGATGACGTCCGGCCGGGTCAGGTTCAGCAGGTCCGGGTCGCCGGTCACGTCCTTGGGGTGGTCACGCAGCGAGTCGAGCTGGTAGTCCGCCGGGGTGAGCCCGGCGTTCTGCAGCATCGTGCCCCAGGCGCCGTCCAGGACGACCACTCGCTTCGCGAGCAGCTCCCGCAGCGCGGCCGCGCTGTCGCGGGTACCGGGGCGACCCGCCACCTCACCGACGGAAGCGGTTCCAGCCATGAGACACCTCCCTGTCGTGGGAGGCGCCCTTGGTGACCGGTTCGGGTCGAGCGTGGCGGACCTGGGTCCGTTGNAGCGCCTCTCGACCTGACAACGACGATACCGTGCCCGCGTGATCGCTTGGCGACAGCTCGGGTAGTCGCAGGTCGGCGCCCGGTTCTCCGGCCGGTTGCCGGCGTGATCTCGACGTGGTGTTTCTTGATGCGTGACGCCGACGGGAGGGAGCGCGCGATGGGGTCGGGCAGCGCCGGACGGGCGGGCTACTCCGGGACGCCGCTGGCTCGCAAACTGGGGGTGAAAGCGGGACACCGGCTCGTGATCCTCGCCGCGCCGCCCGGGTGGGCGGTGCCGGAGCTGCCCGAGGGTGTCGAGCCGGAGCACCTCGCCGGTCTGCCCGCCGACGGCACCGACGGCACCGACGGCCTGGCGGCGATCGACGTGTGCGTCGCGTTCTGCCGGCGGGAGGTCGACGTCCACGCAGCCGTGGCGGCGTTCGCCGAGGCGATCCGGCCCGCGGGCGCGCTGTGGATCGCCTGGCCTCGGCGGGCCGCCGGTCATCGCAGCGACGTCAGCGAGAACCTCATCCGCGAGGTCGCACTGCCGCGCGGTCTGGTCGACACCAAGGTCGCCGCGCTCGACGAGAACTGGTCCGGGCTCAAGGTCGTCTGGCGCCGCGAGCGACGCTGACCTGCCGCGCTGCCGGTCAGCCCGCCCCGTCTGCGCGCACGCCCGCGAGGTGCGTCGCCGTGTTGAACTCGGCGAGCGTGAGCTGATCGCCGTCGCGGGTGAAACGGGTGATCCCGGCGTTACGGATCCCACCCTCGGCGGCGATCCGGCCCAGCTCCTCGTAGGAGAGCCCCTCGACGAGCTGGCGCAGCATGACCACCACGGCGTCGTGGGCGACGATGAGGACCCGCCGGTCGGCGTGGTCGCGGTGCAGGTCGGCCAGCAGCGAACCCAGCCGGCGGGCGATGTCGGGGAAGTTCTCCCCGCCCGGCGGGCGGTAGTCCCACTGCCCGGCCGCGCGCCGGCGTTCGGTCTCCGCGGGAAAACGGGCCTCGATCGCCGCCCTGGTCATCAGCTCGAACCGGCCCATCAGCCGGTCGACTAGCCGGTCGTCGATCACCGGCTCGGGCAGCGCCAGGCCCCCGCGCGCCGCCGCCTCGGCGGCGATCCCGTAGGTGCGGCGGGCCCGCAGGTAGGGGGAGCAGACGACGATCTCGGGCGGCTGGATGATCGGCGGGTCGGCGGCCAGTGCCCGGCCGAGCGCCGCGGCCTGCGCGCGTCCCAGCGCCGTCAGCTCGACGTCGGCGTCGCGCCCCGACACGCCCGCGTCGAGCCGCCCCGCCGCCCGCGCCGCCGGGAAGGCGACGTTCGCAACGCTCTGCCCGTGCCGAACCGCCGTGAGTTCGGCGACCAGACCCCCCACGCCCGCCCCCTGCTCAGGCGGCCGGCGCGGCCGGCGCGGCCGGCGCGGCCGGAGTGGCCGGCGGGCGGAAGGCGTCGAGGATGAGGCGGGTGAACCGCAGCCGGCTGTCGATGTCCTGCTGACCGGTCTCGACCAGGCGCTGGGCGCAGCCGCTCATCATCGTGCGAAGGTCGGCGGGGGTGACGTCGAGGCGCACCGCGCCGGCCCGCTGCGCACGGACGACCACCTGGTCGACGAGGGTGGTGATGCGGTCGATCTGGATCTCCGCGCTGGCCAGGGTCCGCATCCGCATCACGTCCTGGACCAGCCGGTTCGCGACGATCCGGTCGAACCAGCTCATGATCAACATCTCGAAGCCGGCTGCCGGGTCGGGGTCGTGTAGCGCGGTCGTGGCGATCGTGTCGAACCACCGAAGCTGGCGTTCGACGACGGCGGTCAGCAGCTCGTCGCGGCTGGGGAAGTTGCGGTAGACGGTCGCCTTACCGACGCCGGCGCGGGCGGCCACGTCCGGCACGGTCGCCGACAGTCCTAACTCCGAGAACACCTCGACCGCGGCCCGGACAACCCGCTCATGGTTACGCCGCGCGTCCGACCTGCGCATCTCGGACGTCGTCACGGCACCATTGGAGCACACGACGCCGCTACGGGCCCGGCCGCGGGAAGCGGTCGGGCCCGGACGGGCAAGCCGTTATGGGCGGAGGTCAGCCGCCGGTGGTGGCGCCGGCGGTGGCGCCGGACTGGGCCGGGATCGTCGAGATCTGCGGGGTGGACGCGACGGCGGCGGTGGACCGCGCGTCGTGCCGGCCGTGACGCAGGCCGGGCAGGGTGAGCGCGGCGAGGCCGGCGACGAGGGCGACGACCGCCGAGACCGCGAACGCCGTCTGGTAGGCGTCGGAGGTCGGCAGCCCGGTGGCGTCGGCCTGGGAGACGAGGATGCTGGCGCAGATCTGCGAGCCCAGCGACGCGCCGACCGAGCGCAGCAGGGTGTTCACCCCGGTGGCCTCGCCGGTCTTCTCGGCGGGGACGGCGTCGACGATGAGGTTCGGGATGGCCGCGAAGACCATCCCGATCCCGCCGAACAGGACGATGCACTCCACGATCAGCGTGCCCTCGGAGCCCGGGACGCCGGCGAGCAGGACCAGCCCGACCGTGGCGAGCAGACTGCCGGTGAACAGCGCCGCCCGACCGCCGAAGCGCTGGCTGATGACCGTGGCCAGCGGGCCGGTGACCAGCATCATCAGGGCGCCGGGCACCATCAGCAGGCCGGCGGTCGTGGCGCTCGCGCCGAAGCCGTAGCCGCTGGCCTTCGGCGTCTGGGCCAGTTGGGGGATGAGCAGGAAGGCGCCGAACATCCCGAACCCGACCAGCAGGGTCGAGATGTTGGTGGTGAGCACCGAGCGCCGGGCGAGGATGGCCACGTCGATGAGCGGCTCGGCCTGGCGCCGCTCGAAGGCGAGCAGCCCGGCNAGCACGATGACGCCGCCGATGATCATGCCGAGGGTCGTCGGGCTCGTCCAGCCCCAGCTCTTACCCTGGCTGATGGCCAGCAGCGGCAGCGCAAGGCCGACGCTGAGCAGCAGNGTGCCGATCACGTCGATGCGGCCGGGGACGCGGGTGGGCGATTCGGGGATCAGTAGCTGGGAACCGACGGCGGCCAGGGCGGCCATCGCCGCGCCGCTCCAGANGATCCAGTGGTAGGTGGCGTGGTCGACGAACAGTCCGCCGAGGACCAGGCCGAGCCCGCCGCCGAGACCGGTGATCGCGGAGATCAGCCCGATCGACACCGAGCGCTTCTCCACCGGGAACTCGTCGCGGATGATGCCGAAGCACAACGGGAAGATGCCGCCGCCGGCGCCCTGCAGGATCCGTCCGACGATCACCAGGGGAAGCTGGGTCGCCAGCGCCGCGATCNCCCCGCCGAGCGCGAAGATCGCCAGGGACACCACGAGCATCCGCCGTTTGCCGAACATGTCGCCGAGCCGGCCGATGATCGGCGTCAGCACGGCGGCGGCCACCAGGTAGCCGCTCATCGTCCAGGTGACGTTGCTGACGGACGAGTCCAGCTCGCGGGCCATGTCCGGGATCGCCGGGGCCACGGTCGTCTGCGCCAGGGCGAACGACATCGCGGCCAGCAGGAGGACGGTCAGGGTGCGCCCGGGCTTCGGGCGCGGTTCAACCACGCTCATGGTGCTCCTTGGGTGCTCCGCATGCGGGTCCGGCGCGTCGACGTCACCGGCGGAAGAAGGGCGGAAAACGGACTTGGTGAGTCCACATATTACGTGGACTCAACGAGTCCGTTTCGCGCTGCCACGCCAGGAGCCCCATAACGTCGGTCACAAAGCCCTGCCACCATCGGGCGGCCCGGAAGCGAGGGCGGCCCGGAAGCGAGGGTGGCTCAGCGCGACCAGTCGCTGAGGGCTTCCAGGTGTCGCCGCATCCGGTGCCGGGCGAGCCCGCGGTCGCCGGCGATGATGGCGTCGATGATCGCCCGGTGCGCTGTCCTGGCTTCACACACGGGCTGACCGCACCCGTCGGCCGCCGGTTCGCCGCCGCCGACCGCGGGGGTGGGGCGGGAACTGTCGACGTGCCGCCGCCAGATCGCCGTCAGCACCCGGACGAACGACGCCAGCGCCTCGTTGCCGGTCAGCCGGGCCAGCTCCATGTGCAGGTGATGCCCGGCGTCGACGGGGCCCGGCGTCTCGCCGGCATCGGCGTCAAGCAGCGCGGAGAGCCGGGCGGTGAGCTCGGGCCCGCGGCGTTCGATGAGGATGTCGACGCAGCTCAGCTCCAGCGCGTCGCGCACGATCCGCAGATCGTCGACGCTGGCCTGGCTGTACTCCAGATACAGCGCGGTCGCCTCGACGGTCGCCGCCGGGTCGGGCTCGGTGACGACCAGGCCGCCGCCGGGNCCGCGCCGCATCTGTGCCACCGAGTGGTATTCGAGCAGCCGGACGGCCTCGCGCAGCACCGCCCGGCTCACCCCGTAACGGGCCAGCAGCTCGCTCTCCGAACCGATGACCACCCCCACGGGAACGCCGTCGCGCGCCACGTCGTCGCGGATGCGCCCCGCGACCGTCTCGGCGAGCTTGCCCGCTGGCATCGTCCCGCCCGGGCCCGATCCCAGGCCCGGCGCGCGGGGCCGGATCCGCCGCCCGCCCGCCCGCGCGACTGGGCCCTCACCGGCGACTGTGCCCTCGCTTATGGCTGTGCGCTCGCTCATGGCTGTGCGCTCGCTCATGGCTGTGCGCTCGCTCATGGCTGTGCGCTCGCTTGCGGCCGTGCCCTCGTATCCGGCCCGGTCCGAGCCGTCGGCAGCGGTCGGCGCGGTCATCCACTCGTACATGGCCTCCAGGTGCACCGCCGCGAGGTGCTGGGCGCGGGCGGCGTCCCCGCCGATCACGGCCTCGGCGATCGCGGCGTGGTTGCGGTGCACCTCCTCGGCGACCTGGGCGCGCCGCGCCGGTGAGGCGCTGCTGCGGGTCGTGGCGTACTGGTGGGCGGCGTAGCGGAAGGTCAGCGAGTTGAGCACGTCGACGAACAGCACCAGCACCGGGTTGCCGGTGGCCGCCGCGATCGCATGGTGAAGCTGGTGGTGGGAGCCGAACTCGGTCGGGTCCGCCTCCTCCCGCCGGGAGATGATCTCGCGCAGGGTGCGGATGCCGTCCTCGGTGATCCGCGCCGGGGCGAGCGTGGCGGCCAGCGACTCCATGATGAACCGCGCCCGCAGGATCGACTCGATCGTGACTCCGACGTACTCCAGGTAGACGCCGAGCGCGGTCGTCACCGCCACCTCGTCCGGCGCGCGGACGATGAGACCGCCGGACGGCCCCCGGCGCATCGTCGCCACCTGGTGGTGCTCGACGATCCGTACGGCCTCCCGGAACACCGCCCGACTCACCTTGTAGCGCTCGATCAGCGTTGGCTCGGAGCCGATGACCGCGCCGACCGGCCAGCCCGCANGGACGATGTCGTCCTCGATCCGCCAGGCGACCTGCGCCGCGAGCTTGCCACGGGCGTCACCTCGCGGGGGATGCCTGACACTGATGGCCGGGCCGCGCGCCGACTCCACGAGCCTGTCCGTGGAGGGCATCGCCGTCGGCCTCCTCCCCAGGATGTGGCATGACGCGACGGGATGGCGCCGCACCGAACCGGGCCGGCTCCGGTCGACGGGGCCGGCGAGCGGAACGGGCATCTCGCCCGGGCTGCCGTCGTACACGCTTGGATGTCCAAGGATATGCGTGCTGGGACACGCCCGGGAGTGCCCTCCGGAACGCGCCGGCCGCTTTGGGTAGCCCGAACGGGGGTGCCCACGCCCTTCCGCGCGGCCGGNGTGCCGGGGATCCACCTGCGGTTAAACACCAGATCCGGGGTCATCGGCCCGGCGGCGGTGGACGACCTGCCACCCGGCGCAGAGGACACTCCATCGCCTCTCCTGGTGGCTCTCCCCGGCCCGATCATGGCCCGAACGGGCACCCCGGCGAACCCGTCCGTGTGGTGCCTGCCGGCCGGAGTACTCGATCGCTCGCGTCCGGCGGCTGTCTGCCGTGCCCGTCCGGCGACTCTTCGCCGCGCCCACCCCGCGACTGTCTGCCACGCCCGCCCGGCGCGTCGTGCTCAGGTAGCGCCCGGCGAGTGCTCGGGTGCTGGGAGCGTTGGGCAAGAATCCACCGCCCCCACCGGTTCCGCTCGGCCTGCGGTCGTGTAGCATGACCTCCAGATCCTGACGGACCGCACCTCACGGGCCGCCAGGACGACAACTGAAGATCGCTGTAAGAGCATGGTCCCGTGGTGAAGTCTGGAGTTCACGCCGNCCTGTCAAGGCGGAGGTCGCGGGTTCGAATCCCGTCGGGACCGCGTTCGTATGACCGGAAGCACGTNTCGGCTCCTACGATCCCGCACAGCCCGGGGCAGGTAGCTCAGTCGGTACGAGCGTCCGCCTGAAAAGCGGAAGGTCGGCGGTTCGACCCCGCCCCTGCCCACTCGATCCTGATCCTGCCTGCTCACCGCCCTGGGGGCGGTTTCGCCGGTGGGATCTCGTTATGTCTGCCGGGGGGGCCGAGCCCCCCCGACCCCCCCACGTGGCCTGGGATTCTCGGCTGGTTGGGGGACGCTGGCCGGTGTGGGTGGATTCGGCCTTGGGCGCGTTTCTGACGGCGACTCGTTCTCCGCGGGGCGGAATGTGGGTCNCACCTCAGGGATTGTTCAGTACTTTCTGTATGGGTCGCTCAGGCTGGTATTCCACATCAACTCGCCAAGGCGTCACCCCGGGCGCGACGCTGGGCGTGGGCGTGGGCGTGGGCGTGGGCCATGCCGACCAGGAAGCGGGCGTGGCGTTCCGGGGAGAGGCCGGTGGTGTCGGTCCGGGCGGCGCGGTCGAGTGCGTCATTCGCGTCGCCCAGATGGATCATGAAGTATCGATCACAACAAACCACCGCCAGTCACAACAACCGTCGCGGCCACTGCGAGCCGTCGAAACCACCCCGAGGCTGTGGCCGGCCGCCGCGTTCACCGAACTCGCAACTGCTGTCTGACCGGCGGCCACCGTGGCCGGTGGCATGTCTCGCTTCCTCGCTTCTTCGGGACGCAACACCGCCCGTCCAGATGCCTGCGCCGGAAGGGGATCTCGCGCTGCTCGGCAGCTGAAAGGGTGCGGAAGGGCAGCCGCATCTGCCGCATCTGCCGCGCCGGCACCCGGACCAGCTCGTGAGGAGCCTCCGCCGATCGCGCCACCATCCCCTACGCGCCGCGCATACGCCCAGCTCCCCTGCGTGGAAGCCGCGTCCACGCCGCCCTTTAAAAGGGACGAAACAGATAATTTGGACAATTGATCAGCGTCCCGCACCTTCCTCGCTTCAAATCGGCGCGAGGGACCGTAAGTTTCGCGTAGAAGCGGTCTATAGTCGCCGATAGCTCCGCATCTGCGGGTCTTGTGCAGCGTCGCACACCCTGCGTTACATGTGCGGAAGTTGTCATCCCCGGTGCGGACGGGCACAGCTGCCCGCATCGCNCACCCCTGACGCGAAGGTTGACGTGAGATCACATCTGTCCGTGCGTACGCGCACAGCGGGAACGGCACTGCTCCTGGGCACCGCGCTTGCGGTGGCCTTCCCGGCTGCGGCATACGCCAACACCGTGGGCGTCACGGTGAAATCACCCGGGGCTACCAGTGGTCCCGCAAACCCCAACTCCGAGATCTCGACCCACGCGGACTGCAGTAGCGGCCTGATCTCCGGCGGTGGGATCAACCAGGCCACCGGCACCGGCAACGGCAACCATGTGATGGGCACCTCGCCCAGCCCCGACGGCACCACCGAATACACCGGTTCCACCGGGGTTGTCGGCACCGACGTGACGCACTGGCTCNGAATCGGCGGAAGCGGCGGCCAGGCCGACAGTTCCTTCTCCACCACCCCCTTCGCGGTGTGCTTCACCAGCAACCTGATCAACCACACCCAGGTAGTCATGAACAAGACCAACGCACCCACCACCGGGTCGACGGTGGGCCTGGTCACCGCGATCTGTCCGGCGAACACGGTCCTGCTCGGCGGCGGCGCGCGCGCCACCCCGGCCAGTGTCGGCAACTTCAAGCCGATCGCCAGCTTCCCCACCTTCAACAACTCCGCACATGACTACGGCCAGAAAGCCGCGGCCGACGGCGAGACCAACCCGAACGCCTGGACCGCCGTCGGGTGGGCCAACGGCACCAACAGCACCAACGAGACCTACGCCTACGCGATCTGCAGCGGAAACAGCATCAACATCAGCGGCGTCACCGTCAAAGTCCACTTCAGCGAGGCGAGCGGCCCGACCACGGGGAACACAGGTCAGAAGAAGACAGTCAACTGCCCCAGCGGGGACGGGAAACTGATCAGCGGGGGCGCCGCCATCAGCGGAGGCAGCGTGACGACGACCGACTTCACCGGACCGGGCTCAGGCGGCGACCACCTTAACGGAAGTTTCCCCAGCGACTCGAGCGGCAACCCGGTCAGTGANGGGACCACCACGGCGGCGTACTGGACTGCCTTCACCCATACCGGGGGTACCAGCTCGCCGAGCACCTACTCCGACGTCTGGGCGCTGTGCGCCAACGACGGAATCTGAGGACACCTGTAACCCCGGTCCGCGGGCGACCGCGGCACCGAGCAGGGCCCGCCCGACGTTTCGTCACCTGACGAAACGCGGTTTCTGTAACACCCACAGCGGACAGGTGGTCCCGGTGCCGCGCGCCGGGACCACGAAACTGTGCGGGTAGACAGCCGGGTGCGGTGAAGAAGATCGTGGGCAGGAAACGCGGGGGCCCGCGGTGCTGGGCGACCCCACGATTCTGCGTGGACTGTGGAACGGACCTTCGGCCGGTTGATTTCCTATCGCCGCCGCGCGACCACGAAACCCTGCCCACCGCTCCAAAGAAATGATCCACGTTGTGGCGGTCAATATCATGGCTCGCCGCTTCGCCGGCACATCAACCCCGACCTGGCAAGAAGCGGTTCGGGACCCCGGAACCCCCGTTCCGGGGAGCATAGCCAAGAGGGTGTTTGGTCTTGGGGTTTTTGTTTGGTTCACGAATAGGCCGCCAGAGGGGGCTGATCGTCATACGTAATCGTCGTGTATTCGCGTGGTCTGTTTCGGTGCTAGGCGTTGTGCTGAGTATGGGGCTGACCGGTTGCCTGCCAGCGGCGCCCTCGTCGGGCGCCTCTCCGGAAAAGGCCTGTGGGAGCTCAGGCGTCCTCGACAAGAAGACCTGTACCTACAGCACGGTCGGGTCGGACACCTTCACCGTGCCCAACGGCGCAAAATGGGTCGAGATCACGGTGGTCGGCGCCCAGGGCGGGCATTACTTTGTTGCCGGTGACGCCAGCCATGGCGGCTCGCCGGTGGGTGATATCACCGGCCGTCCGGGTGGGGGCGGCGGCCAGGCGTACGGCGTGATAGCGGATCTGTCCTCAGGTCAGGTTCTGCAGGTCGATGTCGCCGGTAAGGGTACTGACGGCACGGCGGCGAGCCGGTCTGGCGGAAAGAACAACGGACCCTCCGGGGGACAGGGCGCCGTGGGGGGCTTCGGCGGCTCCAACGGCGGTGTGACAGGCGGTAAGGGGGACGCCGCCGGGGCTGATGGTGGGACCGCGCCCCTCAACGGTGGCAACGGCGCCGGTGGCGGCGGTTCCTCGGATGTACGGATCGCGGCTGCTGGCTGCGCGACGTTGACGTGCGCTCTGGCGGACCGGGTACTGGTCGGTGCGGGCGGCGGCGGAGGCGGCGGCACTGGTGGCCAGGGCTACGCGCTGGGCGGTGCCGGCGGCGCCGGTGGCGGTACTGCCGGCGCGGCCGGTGGTGCCGTCGTCGATGGTGGCCACCCGGGGACTCCTGGGGGCGGTGGAACCCCGACCGCAGGTGGGACCGGGGGGCTCAACGCCGGGCGGCACGCGACTCCGCCTCCGCCCGATCTCAACGATCCGCGCTTCGGCGGTGATGGCACCGATGGCCGCTCCGGGGCAGGCGGCGCCGGGGGCGTGGGAAACCAGGCCTGCCTGGGTGTGCACAACCCGCCCTGCCGGAACCCCGATGATCAGGATGCGGGCGGTGGCGCCGGTGGCGGCGGTGGTGGTGGGTACTTCGGCGGTGGTGGCGGCTCGGGAGGCGGTGGCCTCACGATCGGTGGCGGCGGGGCAGGTGCCGGTGGGGGCGGGGGAAGCTCCTTCGCCGCCCCCACGGTGAGCTCTGTCGTCCTGACCGCTGGTGTCAACGCCGGGACCGTCAACAAGGGCGACGGCGAGGTCGTCATCACGTGGGGTTCCTCGAAGGACCCCAAGCCCACGCAGCCGTCCACGCCTCCGACATCGACACCCACTCCGACACCCACACCGAGCCCCACATCGAGTCCGAGCGCACCGCCAGGCCNTGCTCCGAAGCCGGCAGCAGCCAACGCCTATGTGATCAACAATTTCGGGAACACGGTCACCCCGATCGACGTGACGACCAATACGGCCGGTGCCCCGATCCGGGTGGGTGCAAGCCCCAGAGGGCTTACGGTCACACCTGATGGCAGGACCGTCTATGTGACGAACCGGGCCGACAACACGGTGACGCCGATCGATGTGGCCACCAACACCCCTGGTGCCCCGATCCCGGTCGGTCAGTTCCCGTTCGGGGTCGCAGTGACTCCTGACGGCCGGACCGCTTACGTGGTGGACAACGCCAGCGACGACGTGACGCCGATCGATGTGGCCACCAATACTCCCGGTGCCCACATCCCGGTCGGGGACGACGCACACTACGTCGCGATCACCCCCGATGGCAGGACCGCCTACGTCACCAACGCCGCAAGTAACACGGTGACGCCGATCGATGTGGCCACCAATACTCCCGGCACACCGATCCCGGCCGGGAACAACCCGCAGGGAATTGCGATCACGCCCGACGGCAAGACCGTGTACGTCACGGACAACGCCGACGCTGCCAGCGCCACCGTGACGCCGATCAATGTGGCCACCAACACCCCCGGCACACCGATTCCGGTCAGCGACCGCCCGGTCGGGATCGCGATCACGCCCGATGGCCGAACCGTGTACGTCACCAATGAGCGTGACGCCGTGGTAACGCCGATCAATGTGGCCACCAACACCCCCGGCACTCCCATCTCCACCGGCGGCCTCGAACCGTTCTACATCGCGGTCACGCCGGACGGCGTGGCCGCCTATGCGGTCAACCGCGACAGCGACACGGTGACGCCGATCGACGTGGCCAGCAACACCGCCGGCACCCCGATCCCCGTCGGTGACCGGCCGGTGGGGATCGCGATCAGCGCACCACCGAAGGCCGTACCGCCCCCGCCGGTGTGCGGGACGACCGGTGCGCTGTCCGGGACGACGACGATGACCTGCACGTATCACACCAGCGGATCGGACACCTTCACGGTGCCCGCGGGAGTGAGCTCGGTCGAGGTCGTGGTGACCGGCGCCCAGGGCGGGCACTACTTCATCGCTGGTGACGCGGCGCACCCGTCCCCGGCAGGGGACATCACCGGGCGTCCCGGAGGCGGCGGTGGCCAGGCGTCCGGGACACTGACGGGGCTGAAGGACAACCAGGTCCTGCAGGTGGACGTGGCGGCCAAGGGCNCCAACGGAACCGGGGCCTCGCGCTCGGGCGGAATGAGCAATGGCCCGTCCGGCGGATCGGGAGCACTCGGCGGGTTCG
The DNA here is from genome assembly GCF_001421075.1 of Frankia sp. CpI1-P. Lineage (NCBI taxonomy): Bacteria > Bacillati > Actinomycetota > Actinomycetes > Frankiales > Frankiaceae > Frankia > Frankia sp. CpI1-P. The sequence goes on from NZ_LJJX01000018.1 coordinate 36,996, forward strand.
GCGGGTCCGACGCCGGCGTGCGAGGCGGGCCTGGTGATGGCTCCGGTGCGAACGGCGGAACAGCGTTCAACGGTGGTAACGGCTCCGGCGGCGGCGGTTCCTCCGACGTCCGCGTGGCCGCGGCGGGATGTGTCGCACGGAAGTGCGACCAGTCCACCCGGGTGCTGGTCGGTGCCGGCGGAGGCGGCGGCGGCGGCGTCGGTGGGCAGGGCAACGCGCTCGGCGGAGCCGGGGGTGCCGGCGGCGGTGACGTCGGCGCCGACGGCGGGTCGACCGTCGATGGCGGTAATGCCGGACTCCCGGGCAAGGGCGGCACCCAGACCACCGGAGGCGCCGGAGGGCTGAACGCGTGCCGGCACGGTGCTGGGAATCCCCCGAGCACCGACCCGCTGACCGATCCGCGCTGCGGCGGGGACGGTACTGAAAGCACGTCCGGTGCCGGCGGTGCCGGCGGTGCCGGGAACCTGCCCTGCACCGGAGCGCACACCCCGCCCTGCCTGGACCCGACCGCCACCACGTCCGGTGGTGGCGCGGGCGGCGGCGCGGGCGGCGGCTACTTCGGTGGTGGCGGCGGCTCCGGTGGCGGCGGCACCTTCGGCGGCTACGGTGGCGCCGGTGGCGGTGGCGCNGGCGGGAGCTCGTTTGCCGCGTCGACCATCGAGAACCCCGTCCTGACCACCGGGGTCAACGCGGGCACAGTCAACGACGGCAACGGTGAGGTCACGATCACCTGGACTTCTCCCGGTATCGCGGCTCCGGCGTCGATCTTGACCGCCACCCCGATCCCGACCCCGACCCCGGCCTCAACCCCCATACCGACCCCCACGCCCACACTGGCCCCGAAGCCCGACCAGACGTAGGCGAACCCTCAGAAGTAGCGCACGCAAGCAGAGCAGAACCCTGCGCTCGGCCGGTGATCGACTCGGTCACCGGCCGAGCCAGCGTTCGACTCGTTATGTCTGCCGGCGGGCCGAGCCCCTGAACCTCCCGCGTGGCCTGGGTGCTCGGCTGGTCGGGGGCCGCTGGCCGGTGTGGGCGGATTCGGACTTGGTCGCGTTCCTGACGGTGACTCGTTTTCCGCGGGGCGGAATGTGGGTCGCACCTCAGGGATTGTTCAGCACTTTCGCTATGGGTCTCTCCGGCCGGTCGGTATTCCGCATCGCCTCGCCAGGGCGCGAAGCGTCTGGTCGGAGCGCAGACTAAGCTTCTGAAGAAGATCGTGGACGAGGGTCCGAACCCGCGGGTGATCATAGATCTGTTCGGGGGGCACCTGCTCCGCCTTCAGCAGCGCGGCCATGGCGTCACCCGGGGCGCGGCGCTGCGCGTGGGCGCGGGCCACGTCGTAGCGCACCACGGAGCCATCGGCCGTTCCGCCGCTGCGTGAACGGCAGATACCTGACCATTCCAAACCACGTAACACTAGGCAGAACCCCAACGGCCGGACCAGTCGCGCTACCATGCTTCGGCTCCGCGAGTTCGTTTTCCTCGACTGGCAAGCCCACGACCTGCGACTTCACGCCAGAGATCTCCACCGTGTGCCCACGCACCGCGGGACCCGGGTTGCAGGACACTCNTGTCGCTTCCAGGAGACGGGTCGTCGATAAGCGGCCCTCAGTGCCCGTCTCTTCAGGTCAGCGGAGGGCGTCTGAACCCAGCGAGAGAGGAGATGATCAGAGGGGCTACGATCACGCGCATGCGGGACGGCTCTGAAGATGTGCCCACCGGTGATGCGGACCCCGTTCCGGACGAGCCGTCGGGTGATGCGGATCCCGTTCCGGACGAGCCGTCGGGTGATGCGGATCCCGTTCCGGACGAGCCGTCGGGCGACGGGCGGCCCGCCTTGTCCGCACTTCGGCGGATCGTCAGCGAAGGCTCCGCCCGGTTTTGGACGGTGGTGGGGGGCATATGTGCGGTCTTGGCGCTGGTGCTGACTCTGATAACGATCTTGCCTCACGGTGAGGATGTAGTCCGCACGCAAGCGGTTCCAGCACCTGCCGACCTTCGAGTCGTAGGATTCTCGTTGGCTGATCCGACTTCCGTGGACGCTGACGTCCTCAGCGGAGGAGCTCCAACTCCCGCCGCAGGAACTTCGATCAATTCATCGACGATAGATCTCACGCTTGAGAACATGGGTGATTTCCCGGCACTCATCACCTCTGCAACGCTTACTTTCCACTATCAACAGCGAGTGGCGGACTGTCGCCAGTCGGGAGGTCCTGTGACGATCTCCGGCAGCTATTCAATCAAGGTGCCGAGCCAGGTGCAGAAGGTGCCTTTCTCGGTCGCTCGACCAATGAATTTTGAGGTGAAGCCCAAGGCGTTGGATCGGATGACTATTACGCTCGGCCCGCAAGAGCTTGGCGAGACGGAGCACTGGCTGTACGACTTCGACCTCGTACTTCGCACGCGCGACGGCCAGTCAATCCCGGCCGGACGAGCGTCGGTCATGTCGCCGCCGGGGGAACCCGCGAACGTGAGCGAGGTGAACGTCGGCACGCCCGGCGGGGCTTACGAACAAGAATGTTTGAAGCGTGTACAAACGCAGCTAGCGCACCTTGGTGGGACCCGTGCCGCGGAGCTGAATACGCTTGCGGATTACATCAACCAATTCGTTCGGCCAGGCTCACCGAGTTCCTGGAGGTGTGCCGATAAGCTGCCAGGAGTTGTTCCTACGAACCTGATTTCCGCTTGTTTTCGGTATTCGCACTGGACGATCGAAGCGGAACTCCGCTATCTGGAACCGCCGACGCCCGCTCTGATCGCGCTGGAACTCGGCAGTCCGGATGGGGGTCTACCGTACACGCTTGACATCCGGACGCAGCAAGGTGCTGCTATCTCTCTAGATGGCCCAAGTCGCACGACGCCCTACGGATACTCCGAATTGGGTGGCAGCGTCGAGGGAAAATTGAATGGCAATTCAATTCGGTTGTTCATAGCGTTGGCGAAATCATTTGCGCAGAAGTCCTTCTCCGTCTCGGTCTGGGGCCGCACATATGGGAGTCCTACCTATGGCGGCAGCCTCGTTGACCACGCGACCGCGCCGATGGATCTGTTCTTCGGTAGCCGGTAGCCGGTAGGAACGTCCGAGCGCCCGGCGGACCTGGCGGAGTCCGCAGCCTGCTACGCGGTCAGCCCGGTTGCGGCAGTCATCTCCCAGCAACACTGGTCGTGNCCAACGTCACCCCGTAGAACCGGGGGCGCGGACTGCTCCTGCCAGACCCGACCCGCTGCTCCAACCCAGCCAGCGCGCCGCGTTCCCGGTCGACCCGCCGAAGTCGGCGACGGCCCGGTCGACCCAGGAATCCAACGCCTCGCCCGCGGCCGGCCGAACGATTGCTGTCAACCGCGGTTGCGGCGGCGGGGCACCAAGCGGATCTCCGGGCAGGCGGCGCCGAGCAGCTTGACCAGCGTGTTCTCCTGTATCGCACGCCGAGCGCGGGCCGGCGGGCCGNCCGTGTTCGGCTCGGCGACCACATCCAGCACCAATCACGCCGGATGCGGCACGAAACGTGCCAGATGTCCGGATCGCGGACATTTCTATATGTCTACCGACAAGTAGACGCAGCCGCCCACACCGTACCGGGCGATACGTCTTTGTCGTCCGGTCACCATCCCAGCAAACAGGCGACTGTAGCACGGGCGCGTGCTGGGACGTGGCCGAACAAAGCGAATAGTCAACCGATTTTCGGTAAAGCAACGTGAAAATTGGGGGTACAGGCATTAATGCCCGTTGACGTCGCTGTTTCGGGGTTCTACGCTGGCGTCTCCGCAGGCCGTTGGCCGTAGCGTCATCCACCTCCGAGTAGCCGAGAGGTTGCTGCCGAGATGAGTTTCACCGAGCACTTTCGCCGAAACGTCGAAAAACACGGCGACAGGCAGGCGGTGGTCTTCGTCCGCGACGACGCGAGCGGGGAGCCCGACTCCCGTACCTATCGCGATCTGGATCTGCGTGCCAGAAAATTGGCCACCTGGCTGAACGCGCAGGCCGCGCAGGCCGGGGACGGTACGGGCGGACATCGTNCGGTGCTGCTTCTCTACCCGCCGGGAATAGATTTCCTGGAGGCATTCTTCGGCTGCCTTTACGCCGGTGTCGTGGCCGTCCCGGCACCGGTTCCCGCTGACCCGCGGAGCTTCACCCGGGTGACGGGGATGGTCGCCGATGCCGGCGTCGGTTACTTGCTTACCACCTCCGACCTCGTGGAAACGATCGAGGCACAGTTGCGCCAGGCGGGTTTCGCCGACCAGGTGACCTGCGCGGCGACGGACGCCGGTCTGTCGGGCGACGCGGCGGGCTGGTCGATGCCCGAATTGTCCGCGGAGTCCCTCGCCTTCCTGCAGTACACCTCCGGGTCCACCAGCGAGCCGAAGGGGGTGATGGTGACGCACGGCAATCTGCTGCACAACCAGGCGGAGATCCAGCGGATCAANGCGACCGGTCCCGACACGATCCTCAGCAGCTGGCTGCCGCACTTCCACGACATGGGGCTGATCGGCATGCTCCTNCATCCGCTGTACCTCGGCGGGAAGTCCGTCTTTCTCTCGCCGATCGCCTTCCTGAAGCGCCCCTGGCGGTGGATGGACATGCTGAGTCGGTATCGGGCCACAATGACCTGCGCGCCGAACTTCGCCTACGACATGTGCGCGCGCAAGGTTCGNGACGAACATATCGAGACGCTCGACCTGTCCGCACTCGTCANCACGCTGAACGGGGCGGAGCCGGTCCGTGCCGAGACCCTGGACCGGTTCGCGGAGCGANTCAGCCGAGCGGGTTTCCGGGCGAAGAGCTTCGCGCCCTGCTACGGCATGGCGGAAGTGACGCTGATCGCATCCGGCGGCGGCCCGGACGATGCGCCGGTCGTCCGTGCGTTCGACGCTCGGGCGCTGGAGCGCAACGAGGCGGTTCCCGCGACCGCGGCGGGCTTTCAGCGCCTGGTGAGCAGCGGCCGACCCGGGACGCTGGACCTGCGGATCGTTGATCCCGAGGATCGGACGGTTCTGGGAGAGGGACGGATCGGCGAGATCTGGATCCGCGGCGGCAGCGTCGCGGCCGGCTACTGGAACCGTCCGCAGGAGACGGCGGAGACGTTCGGCGCCCACACCTCGGACGGCACGGGCCCCTTCCTGCGGACCGGTGATCTCGGGTTCTCCCTCGACGGAGAGCTGTTCGTGACCGGCCGGCTCAAGGACGTGCTGATCATCAACGGCCGCAACATCTATCCGCAGGACATCGAACACGTTGTTCGCGAGCTGCATCCCGCTCTCGCCGGGGGCGGGGGCACCGGAGCGGTCTTCTCCGTCGACCTCGGTTTTGAGCACATCGTGGTCGTCCACGAGGTCCAGAGCAGCCTGCTGGGCGAGACCACGCTGCCGGAGCTGGCGGCCCGGATCCGGGTGGCGGTCTCCCGCTCCTTCGAGATCGCGGCGCCGAGCGTGCTGCTGACCGGCCGCGGCAAGGTTCGGCGCACGACCAGCGGCAAGGTGCAGCGTCGGCTGATGAGAACCCTCTTCATGACACCGGGCGCGCTGCCGGCGCTGCACGAGCAGATCGACCCGGCGCTGCGCGCGCTGCGGGCGCCCGGCGACGACCGGAGCGGTGAGAAGGCGCTGGCGGCCGCCGAGGGCACGACTCCCTGACGTCGAGGGCGCGGCAGCGGAAAACGCGCCCTCTGTCGATGTCCATTCCGCCGTCTCGGATATGAACGGAGCCCGGGTGAAGGGAATAGGTCTGCGCCGCATCGACCACGTCGGTGTGGCGGTCGCCGACCTCGACGAGTCCATCGAATTGTACGAGCGCGTTTTCGGCATGCGTTGTCTGCACATTGAGGACAACCCCGAGCAGGGCGTGCGCGAAGCGATGCTGGCGGTCGGCCCCGGCCCGACGGACGGGTGCGTGCAGCTTCTCGCCCCGCTATCGCCGGATTCGACGATCGCGCGGTTCCTGGACCGCTCCGGACCTGGTATTCAGCAGGTCGCGTACACAGTCGACGACATCGAGGCGGCAAGCGCCGAGCTGCGTTCGCGGGGCGTCCGGTTGCTCTACAACACGCCCCGGCGCGGCACGGCGGGCGCACGGGNGAATTTCGTGTTCCCGAAGGATGTCGGCGGCGTGCTTATCGAGCTGGTGGAGCCGGCTCCTCCCGGGACCGTTGATGCCTGACGGCGGAAAGAGCGAGGCGATGCCCGGCGCGGCCGGCGGCGCGGCTCACAAGGCGCAGATCGTACGGTGGCTGACCGACGAGATCGCCGATCGCCTTCAACGGCCGCCCGAGTCGGTGGACGCGAACGTCCCCATGGTGGACTTCGGCCTGGACTCGGCGGATCTGATCGGTTTGCTCGGTGGACTCGAGGACCTGCTCGGGGCTGACCTGGAGGCGACCCTCGCGTGGGAGCATCCGACGATCGCCGCGCTGGCGGACCACGTCGGCTCTCTCACCGCCCCGGCAGGGGGAGCCGACGAGCACGTCCCCACGGCGGACCCGGCGGGCGAGACGGACCCGGCGGACCCGGCGGGCGAGACGGACCCGGCAGACCCGGCGGGCGAGACGGACCCGGCGGACGACGCGGGCGACGCCCGCGCGCGCTGGGGCGTGTCCCGGGAGCCGATCGCGATCGTCGGGATCGGTTGCCGCTTCCCCGGCGGCGCTGACGGCCCCGAATCCTTCTGGCGGCTGCTGCGCGAGGGACGAGACGCGGTGACCGAGGTCCCCGCGGACCGATGGGACGCGACGGCCTTCGAGAAGATCACCACGCGCTGGGGCGGTTTCGTCGACGGCATCGACCGGTTCGACCCGCACTTCTTCGGGATCTCCCCGCAGGAGGCGGCGCGGATGGACCCGCAGCAACGGCTGCTGGCCGAGGTCGCCTGGGAGGCCCTGGAGGACGCAGGCGTCGTCGCCGACCAGCTGGCGGGCTCCTCGACCGGGGTCTTCGTCGGCGTCGCGACGAACGACTACGGGCGGCTCCAGTTCGATGATCTGGCGGGGATCGATGCCCATGCGGGCACGGGAAGCGCGCTGAGCATCGCGGCGAACCGGTTGTCGTATCTGTTCGACCTGCGCGGGCCGAGCCTGGCCGTCGACACCGCCTGCTCCTCCTCTCTCGTCGCCGTCCTGCAGGCGTGCGCGAGCCTGGCGAGGGGGGAGTGCTCGCTGGCACTCGCCGGCGGGGTGAACGCCATCCTGTCACCGGCGATCGCCATCAATTTCAGCAAGGCCGGCGCCATGGCGGCCGACGGCCGGTGCAAGGCCTTCGACGAGCGAGCCGACGGCTACGTGCGCTCGGAAGGCGCGGGCATCGTCGTCCTCAAGCCGCTGCGCCGGGCGATCGCGGAGGGGGACCGGATCTACGCGGTCGTCCGCGGCGGCGCCGTCAACCAGGACGGCCGCANCAACGGCATCATGGCGCCCAACCCCCAGGCCCAGGAGGCGGTGCTGCGCGCCGCCTACGCCGACGCCGGGGTGGCGCCCGGGCGGGTGCACTATGTCGAGGCGCACGGCACCGGGACGCTGCTCGGCGACCCCATCGAGGCCAAGGCGCTCTCCGCGGTCCTGCGNGCCGACCGCGACCCGGGTCTGCCCTGCCTCATCGGGTCGGCCAAGACGAACCTCGGGCATCTGGAGGCGGCGGCCGGCGTCGCGGGGCTGATCAAGGTAGCGCTGATGGTCCGGGAGCGGACCGTCCCGCCGAGCCTGCACTACGAGCGGCCGAACCCGCACATCCCCTTCGACGACCTGGGCCTGCGAGTGGCCGACACGATACGGCCGTGGCCGTCACCGGACCCGGCCCTGGCCGGCGTGAGCTCCTTCGGTTTCGGCGGCACCAACGCGCACGTCGTGGTCGAGCAGGCACCGAGGCCCGAACCTGCCCAGGCTGCGGCCGCCGTCCCGGACGAGCGGTCGGCGGACAGCCAGCCGCAGGTGCTGACCGTCTCGGCCCGCAGTGCGCAGGCGCTGCGGGAACTCGCCGGACGGTACGAAGAACTGATCGCCCGGCGGGACGAGGGCCTTTCCCTGCCAGCCTTCTGCTCGGCCGCGGCCCTACGGCGATCGCACCACGAGTTCCGGATGGCCGGCGTCGGCACGACGTGGGCGCACCTGGGCGAGGCCCTCGCCGCGTTCCGGGACGGTGCGCAGCGGCCCGGCCTGTCGTGGGGCGGACGGCACGTCGGCGGCAACCCGAAGCCGGTGTTCGTGTTCTCCGGCCAGGGCCCCCGCTGGTGGCCGCTGGCCCCCGACCTCCTCGACGGCGAACCCGTCTTCCGCGAGGTGCTGGAACGCTGTGACGCGGCCCTTCGGCCGTACACGGACTGGTCCCTGCTCGAACAGCTGACGGCCGGCGCCGGACAGTCCCGGCTCGGTGACGCGGCCGTCGGCCAGCCGGCGCTGTGCGCCGTCCAGGTGGGGCTGGCGGCGCTGTGGCGGTCGTGGGGCGTCGAGCCGGCCGCGGTCGTCGGCCACAGTGTCGGCGAGATCGCGGCCGCCCATGTCGCCGGGGTGCTGACCCTCACCGACGCTCTGCGGATCACGCTGCGCCGTGGTGAGGTGCTGCGCGGCGCGGCCGGCCGGGGCCGGATGGCCATGGCCGGGGTCTCCGACACCGAGGCGCGACGGTTGCTCGCCGAGCTGGACTCGGGACCGGTGTGGGTGGCCTCGAGCAACGGGCCGGACTCCACGGTGCTGTCCGGGGAGGCCACTGCGGTCGAGAGGACGGCGGCGGCCCTCGACGCGGCCGGCGTGTTCTGCCGGGTTCTCGAAGCGGTCGACTTCGCCTCACACTGCCCGCTGATGGATCCGCTGGCGGACGAGTTCCGGCGCCTGCTGGCGGGCCTCGAAGCCGTTCCGGCCGCGATCCCGATGATCTCGACCGTCACCGGGGAGCGCGTCGGAGGCACCGAACTCGACGCCGGGTACTGGGCGGCGAACCTGCGCCGCCCGGTGCTGTTCGACCGCGCGATCACCGGCCTGGTGGACGTCGGTCACGACGTGTTCGTGGAGATCTCCCCGCAGCCGATGCTCGGCGCCGCGGTGTCCGAGCGCATGTCGCACCAGCGGGCGGACGGCGTGGTGGCGGCGTCGCTGCGGCCCGGCACCCCGGGCCGCGAGAGCATGCTCGCCGAACTCGGCCGGCTCTACACGGCGGGATTCCCGGTCGACTGGAGGAGAATCCATGGCGCGGCGGCGCCGATGGTCACCCTTCCGACCTATGCATGGCAGCGGGAGCGGTACTGGTTCGACGACGGGCGCCGTCGCCGGCGCCGTTCCGCGCACGCCGGCCACCCGGTGCTCGAAACGCACCTGCGGTCCGCCACCGGGGCGGGTGCCCACCACTGGTCCGCGACCGTCGACCTGGCCGGGTTCCCCTACCTCGCCGACCACCGCGTGGCGGGAAGCGTCGTCCTGCCCGCCGCGATGCTGCTGGACGCGGCGCTGGCGGCATCGAGGGAGGTGCTCGCGCAGAGCCGGACGGTCCTGGCGGACGTCAGGTTCGAGCGGATGACGGTGGTCCCCGAGACCGCCGCGGAGGCGACGCTCCAGCTCGTGCTCTTTCCGCAGGCCGCCACCGCGGGCACGTTCCAGATCTTCACCCGTGGCGGCGGACCCGGTGACACCGACTGGACTCAGGTCGCCGACGGCAGATACCGCGACCCGGACGGCGGCAGCGGCCCGGACGGCGGCAGCGGCCCGGCCGCGTCCGCCGGCCGGCCGCAGGAGACGCCGGCGGAGATCCGGCGGCGCTGCACGCGGCCGGTGGACTGCGACGAGCACTACGCGGCGCTGAACCGGGCCGGCCTGCAGTACGGCCCGGCGTTCCAGGGGATCCAACAGATGTGGCAGGGGGAACGGGAGGCTGTCGCGCGCTTGCGGGACCTGGCCGACCTGGCCGACCTGGCCGCGGACCCCGATCCGTACCTGGTGCACCCCGCGCTGCTCGACAGTTGCCTGCAGGTCCTGGCGGCCACGGTCGGGGCGCAGCCGGACGAGGCCACCTACCTGCCGGTCGCCGCCGGCCAGGTCACCCTCTACGCCGAACGTACGGTTCCCCGCTGGGCGCATGCCACGGTCTGCGCGGACGGGCCGCAGACCGGCGCGGGCGAGCTGCGCGGCAGCGTCGCGCTCTTCGGCGAGTCCGGCGAGCCGGTGGGGAAGGTCGACGAGATCGCTCTGCGCCGGCTGGGCGGCGCCGCGCCGGACCCGGTCGGTGACGCGCTGTTCGAGGTCGGCTGGCGCGAGCTGCCTGAGAACACCGACCTCGCCGACCCCGCCGGAGCCGACGTGGCCGGCTGGTGGCTGCTGTTCACCGACGAGACCGGAACGGGCGAATCGCTTCGCGGCGCGCTGCGTGCCCGCGGCGTCGAGTGCGTGACCGTCACCGCCGCCGACGGCTGGCGCAGGCCGGCCGACGACCGGTACGAGATCGATCCGCTCGCCCCGGAGGACTTCGCCGCCCTCCTCGCGGACCTGCGCGGCACCAGGCCGGTGCCCTGCGCCGGAGTGCTGTACGCGTGGAGCCTCGACGCCCCGCCCGCCGAGGGCGGCGACGTGCTGGCTGGCGGCGACGTGCTGGCTGGCGGCGGCGCACTGGATGGCGCGGCGCTGACTCGGGGCGGCGAGGAGCCGAGGGCGATCTCGCTGCTGCACCTCGTGCAGGCGCTCGTCCAGCAGGACCGGCCCGGCGCGACGGCGCCACGGCTCGTGGTGGTGACGCGCGGGGCGCAGCGGGTGGGACGGGAGGAGGCGGCTGCGGCGCTCGGCCAGGCGCAGGTCTGGGGCCTGTCCAGGGTGATCGCGCTGGAGCACGGCGAGCTCCGTCCCCTGATCGTCGATCTGGATCCGGCCAGCGCGGCGGACGCCGCCGAGTCCACCGCGCTGCTCGCCGAGCTGTCGCGGCAGGACGGCATCGGGCAGCTCGCGCTGCGCGCGGGCAGACGGTACGCGCCGGAACTGCGGCCCGCCAGCCCGCCGGCCGAGACGGACCTGACCTGGCGGGAGCGGCCGTATGTCCCGGCCCGGGACGCCAACCTGCGGGTTCTGGCGACGCGCCCAGGGATTCTCGGCAGCCTGAGACCCACGCTGTCCGAACGCACCCCGCCCGGCCCCGGGGAGGTGGAGATCGAGGTCAGCGCGGCCGGTCTCAATTTCAACGACGTCCTCAAGGCCATGGACATCTGCCCCGGGGTGCCACCCGGCATCGCCCCGCTCGGCGGNGAGTGTGCGGGCACGGTGGTCTCCGTCGGGGAGGGCGTCGGCACCTGCCGGGTCGGCGACCGGGTGATGGCGGTCGCGCCGTCCAGCATGGCGGCCTTCGTGACGACCAGGGCCGAGCTGGTGGCGCCCAGCCCGGCGGACCTGCGTGACGCCGAGGCCGCCGCGATTCCGATCGCCTTCCTGACCGCCGTCTACGGGCTGGAGTATCTGGCCAGGCTCCGCGCGGGCGAGAAGGTGCTCATCCACTCGGCGACCGGCGGCGTCGGCCTGGCCGCCCTGCAGGTGGCCCGGCGGCGCGGCGCGGAGGTCCTCGCGACGGCGGGCACGCCGGAGAAACGGGAGCTGCTGCGTTCCCTCGGCGTCGAGCACGTGATGGACTCGCGCTCGCTCCGGTTCGCCGACGAGGTCATGGACGCGACCGCCGGCCGGGGCGTCGATGTCGTGCTCAACTCGCTGACCGGGGAGGCGCTGACCCGAAGCCTGGGTCTGCTCGCGCCGAACGGCCGGTTCGTCGAGATCGGCAAGCAGGACATCTACCAGGACAACCACCTGGGGCTCGGCCTGCTCCGCCACAACCGTTTCTTCTTCGCCCTCGACCTCGAACGGTCCTTCGCCGAGCAGCGGGAGCTGATCGCCGAACTGCTCGCCGAGATCGTCCGGGGCTTCGAGGGCGGCGAGTTCGACGCGCTCCCGGTGACCATCTTCGGCTATGCGCAGGCCCCGGACGCCTTCGCCCACATGGCGCAGGCCCGGCACATCGGCAAGGTCGTGCTCCGCCCGGAGGGGACCGAGACGGTCGCCGTCCCGCCCGGCCGCCGCGCGATCCGCAGCGACGCGACCTACCTGATCACCGGTGGGCTCGGGGCGCTCGGCCTGGAGACCGCGAAGTATCTGGTGGCACAGGGCGCCCGCCAGCTGATGCTGCTGGGCCGCAGCGTGCCGTCGGCGGCGGCCCAGCGGGTGATCGAGGACCTCGCCGCCCGGGGGGCCACGGTCGAGACCCGCGCCGTCGACGTCGCGGACCCCGGCGACCTCGCCGCGGTCCTGAAGGAGATCGACGCCTCGATGCCGCCGCCGGCCGGAGTCGTGCACGCGGCCGGCGTGCTCGACGACGGACTGCTGATCCACCTGGACCGGGAGAGGTTCCGCACGGTGACGGCGGCGAAGGCGGCCGGCGCCTGGCACCTGCACCGCCTCACCGCCGACCGGGACCTGGACTTCTTCGTCCTGTTCTCCTCCGCCGCCGCGCTGCTCGGCTCGCCGGGCCAGGGCAACTACGCCGCGGCCAACGCCTTCCTGGACTCCCTCGCGCAGTACCGCCACGCACGGGGGCTGCCGGCGCTGAGCATCGACTGGGGTCCCTGGTCGGACATCGGGCTCGCGGCCCGACCCGACCGCGGCGGCGCGCTCGCGGGCCAGGGCCTGCTCAGTATCAGCCCCCGGGACGGCATCGACGCCCTCGACCGGCTGCTGGGCGTCCCCGTCCCCCAGGTCTGCGTCCTGCCGTTGGACCGCGGACGGCTCCGGGCGGCCGCCGAGGACGGTTCGCTGCCAGGTCTGCTCGCCGGCGTCATCGGCGCCTCGGCCGGGACGGCGGGTGGCCCGCAGCGGTCGGGCGAGATCCGCCGGAGGCTGCTGGCGGCTCCGCCCGGACGATTCCGCCGCGCGGTCCTCGTGGCGCACTGCACCGAGGTGGCGGCCCAGGTGCTCAGGCTCGACGCGGCGCGCGTCGATGTCACCGCGCCGCTGGCGGCCATGGGCTTCGACTCGCTGATGTCGCTCGAACTGCGCCGACGGCTGGAGACGTCGCTGCAGATCGAGCTGCCCGCCACCGTCGCCTGGCGGTTCCCGACCATCGACGCTCTGGTGCCGTTCCTGGCCGACCGCCTGGAGATCGACCTGGCGGCCGGACCGGAGGTCACCGCCCCGCCCGCCACCGCGGGAAGGGCCCCCGGCCCCGGGCTCGCTCTCTACGACGAGCCCGATCTCGACGATGTCCCCGATCTCGACGATGTCCCCGATCTCGACGACGTCCCCGACGGCGACGTCGAGGCGCTGCTGCTGGCCAAGCTCACGCAGATCGACGAAGGAAAATGATCATGACCTCCGTGAACGAGGCGCCTTCCTCGGCCGACACGCTGCGGCGTGCCTACCGCACGATGGGGCGGCTGCAACGCCGGGTCTCCGAGCTCGAGGCGGCCGAGCGGCGTCACGCCGAACCCATCGCGATCATCGNCCTCGCCTGCCGGTTCCCCGGTGGGGCCGTCGACGCCGAGACCTACTGGGGGGTTCTTCGCGACGGGATCGACGCGGTCGGCGAGGTCCCGCCGGACCGGTGGGACGCCGATGCGTTCTACTCGAAGGAGCCTCGCCGGCCGGGCCGGATGAACACCAGGTGGGGCGGCTTCCTCGATCGCATCGACGAGTTCGACCACGAGTTCTTCGGTATCTCCCGGCGCGAGGCCGTCGCCATGGATCCCCAGCAGCGGCTGTCCCTGGAGGTCGCCTGGGAGGCGCTGGAGAACGCCGGACAGGCACCGGGTGAGCTGGCCGGCAGCCGCACAGGCGTGTTCATGGGGGTCTGCAGCAACGATTTCGGCACCGAGACCTTCCGGCTGCCACGTGACATCACGGCCTACGCCAGCACCGGAACCGCGCACAGCATGGTCACCGGCCGGATCTCCTACACGCTGGATCTCAGGGGACCCAGCGAGGCGATCGACACCGCCTGCTCCTCGTCTCTCGTCGCCGTCCACCATGCCTGCCAGGGCCTGCGCTCGGGCGAGTGCGACCTGGCGTTGGGCGGCGGCGTCAACGCCGTGATCTCGCCGCTGCCCAACATCGCCTTCTCCCAGTTTCCCGGAATGGTCTCCGAGGACGGCCGGTGCAAGGCGTTCGACGCGGCCGCGAACGGCTACGTGCGCGGTGAGGGGTGCGGTGTCGTCGTGCTGAAACGGCTGTCGGACGCCGTCCGGGACGGCGACCGGGTCCTGGCCGTGATCCGGGGCGGCGCCGTGAACCAGGACGGGCGCAGCTCCGGGATCACCGCGCCCAACGGGGACGCGCAGCGCGACGTCCTGCGCCGCGCCCTCGCCGCGAGCGGCGTCGGGCCGCACGAGGTCTCCTACATCGAGGCGCACGGCACCGGGACCCGGCTCGGCGACCCGATCGAGGTGGACGCGCTGGCCGAGGTCTACGGGCGGCCGGACGGGACGCCCGTCTACCTCGGCTCGTCGAAGACCAACATCGGGCACGCCGAGGCCGCCGCCGGGATCGCCGCGCTGATCAAGGTGGTGCTGTCCCTCGGCCGGGGCGCCATCCCGCGCAACGTGCACTTCGAACGACTCAATCCGCATCTGTCCTTCGCCGGGACGACGTTCGCGGTGCCCGCAGAACTGACGGACTGGCCGGTTGCGGCGGGACGGCGGATCGCCGGGGTGAGCGCGTTCGGGTTCAGCGGGACGAACGCCCACCTCATCGTGGCGGAGGGCCCGTCCCGGGCCGAGCCCGCCGCCGCCGAGCCCGCCGCCGCCGGCGAGATCGGGGAACCGGCTGCCGGCTGTCACCGTCCCAGGTCGCTCCTGGCGCTGTCGGCGAAGAGCCAGACCGCGCTGACCGAACTCGCCCGGCGGTACCAGGAGCGGCTCGACGGGGACGGCCCCGAGACGGTGGAGGACCTGTGCTACTCCGCCAACACCGGCCGGACTCACTTCCGCCACCGGCTCGCCGTCGAAGGAGCGACCCGTCAGCAGATCGCGGACCGCCTCGGCGACTTCGTCAGGGGCGGGCCCGATCACGAGGTCGCCGTGGGCGAGGCGGGCGACTCGGACGTCGTCTTCCTTTTCACCGGGCAGGGACCGCAGCGTGCCGGGATGGCCCGCGGGCTCTACGAGGCGCAGCCGGTGTTCCGCGAGGTGATCGACCGTTGCGACGAGCTGCTGCGCCCGATGCTGCAGGTGCCGCTGCTCGCCGTCCTCCACCCCGACCTCCTCGACCCTGGCGACCCCGGGTCGGACCTGGTCAACGTGACGACGTACGCCCAGCCGGCGCTGTTCTCGGTCGAGTACGCCATGGCGCAGATGTGGCGGTCGTGGGGGGTCGAGCCGGTCGCGGTGCTCGGCCACAGCTTCGGGGAGTACGTCGCCGCCTGCGTCGCGGGCGCGATGTCCCTGGAAGACGCGCTGACCCTGGTGGTCGAACGCGCCCGGCTGATGAACACGCTGGCGGACCGCGGCGCGATGGCCGCGGTGTTCGCACCGGAGCTGGACGTCGCCATGGAGGTCGCCGACCACGAGGGCCTGGTCTCGATCGCGGCCGTCAACGGGCCGGCCAACATTGTGATCTCCGGTGACCGTGAGGCCGTTGCGTCGCTGTGCGCGAGCTTCGAGCGGCTCGGGGTGGAGACCAAGCGGCTGCACATCACGACCTCGTCGCACTCCCCGCTGATCGAGCCCATCCTGGAACCGCTGCGCCGGGCGGCCGAGCGGGTGCGGTTCAGCCCGCCCCGCATCCCCCTGGTGTCGAACGTGGACGGGGCACTGTGGCCGTGGGACAAGGCACCCGACGCGGACTACTGGTGCCGGCACGCCCGCGAGCCGGTGCGCTTCGCCGCGGGGATCGGCACCCTGCTGGCCGGGGGCTACCGCACCTTCGTCGAACTCGGCCCGGCGCCCATCCTGCTGGGCCTGATCAAAGACGGGCTGCCCGGCGGCCGGGACGCCCTGCTCGCACCCAGCCTGCGGTCGCAGCACGACGACTGGGAGGTCCTGCTGTCCACCGTCGCGCTGCTCTACGCGCACGGTACGGACATCGACTGGCGCGGTTTCGACCGCGGCTGGCCGCGCGCGAAGGTCCCCGTCCCCACCTATCCCTTCGACCGGACGAGGTGCGGCCCGCCGCCGCGCCGCCGCACCGCCGACGAGCCGTCGCCGTCGGAGTACGACGACGCTGCGCCCGGTGACACGGAGCTGCCCGGTGACACGGAGCTGCCAGGTGACACGGAGCTGTCCAGTGACACGGAGCTGCCCGGCGAAGGGGAGCTGCCCGGCTTCGAGGACGACGAGCTGCTCTACCGGCTCGCCTGGCGGCCCGCCGAGCCCGCCCCGGCCTCGGCCGCGCCGGACGTCCCGCGAACCTGGCTGGTGCTGGCCGACGACGGGGAGGTCGGCGACCAGGTGACCGCGTCCCTCGTCGACCGCGGTGCACGCGTCGTGCGGGTCGTCCGGGCCGCCGAGTACCGCTTCGACGGCACGGCCTCGGCCGGTGTCCGCCTCGCCGACCGCGCCGACCTCGTCAGGCTCGTGGACGACCTGGGGCTGGACGTCGGCGAGGAGCTTCAGGTAGTGCACCTGTGGAGCCTCACCGGCGCCGCGACGGAGCCGGACTCCGTCGAGGCCGCGCTGCGCGCGCAGAACGCCGGCTGCATGAGCGCGGTACGCGTCGTGCAGGCCCTCGTCGAGGCCAGGAGCACCATGCCGACGCGGCTGTGGCTGGTGACCCGGGGGGCGGTCCAGCCGACCGAGCCGGGTACGACCCCGCTCGCGGTCGGTCAGGCGACCCTGTGGGGCCTGGGCCGGTCCCTGCAGCAGGAGGCCGCCGCCGTCTGGGGCGGGCTCATCGATCTGGACCCGGCGGCCGAACCCGCCGCGGTCGCGGCATCGCTGCTGGCCGAGCTCGAAGCGGCCGACCACCGGGCCGAGGACCAGATCGCCCTGCGGGAGGGGAGGCGCTACGTCGCGCGACTCGTCCACACCCGCCTGCCGCAGGCCCCGCCCCGGCCCGCCGTCCTGCGCAGGGAGGGCAGCTACCTCATCACCGGTGGTTTCGGCGGTCTCGGGCTCGAGGTGGCGCGATCCCTGGCGCGCCGGGGAGCCCGCCGCCTGATCCTGGTCGGGCGTACCCCGGTCCCGCCGCGCGAGCAGTGGGCCGGGCTCGACCCGGCGGGCGAGCCGGGCCGCCGCGTGGCGGCGGTGCGCGAACTGGAGTCCCTGGGCGCGAGCGTCACCGTCGAGTCGTTCGACGTGTCGGACGAGGCCGCGGCCCGCGCCTTTCTGGAACGTCACGAGCGGGAGTGCCGGCCGGCGATCCTCGGCGTCGTTCACGCCGCCGGGGCCGGGGACGTCGCGCCCCTGACCGACCTGGAGCCGGACGACCTGGAGTGGTGCCTGCGGCCCAAGGCGATGGGCGCCTGGGTGCTGGACCGGCTCTTCGCGGACCGGCCGCTGGACTTCTTCGTCCTGTTCTCCTCGACCAGCTCCATCCTCAGCTCTCCGTTCGTCGCCGCCTACGCGGCCGCCAACGCGTTCCTGGACGCGCTGGCGCTGCAGCGACGCAACGCCGGTAGACCCGGCCTCAGCATCAACTGGGGGATCTGGGAGCGGACCGGGATGGCCGCCCGTGGAGCGCAGGCCACGCCCGGCCACAGCCGCGGCATGGGTGTCCTGCGGCCGGACCAGGCGCTGCGCGTCCTGCACCGGCTGCTGGGCCATGACCTGCCGGGACATGACGAGGCGCAGGTCGCCGTCGTGCCGGTCGACTGGTCGGAATGGGGCCACCGTTACCAGGCGGTCTCCCTGTCGGCCTTGCTGAGCGAGCTGCTGGACGCCCCGGCCGGGGCGCCGGCGGCCGCCGCGACCGCAGCCCCCGGCCGGCGGCTGCCCGCACGCGCGGACCTGCTCGCGCTGCCGGCGCAGCAGCGAGCGGACGCGCTGGCCACCAGGCTCCTGCTGGCCACCGCGGTCACGCTGCGGTCGGAACCGTCGGCGGTCGGGCTCGACCGCCCGCTGATCGAACTCGGTCTGGACTCCCTGATGGCGGTGGAGCTGCGCAACGAACTGGAGGGACGGCTCGGCGTCTCCCTGCCGATCTCGGTCTTCCTCCGNGGAGCGACCGTCCAGGCGCTGGCAGAGCGGATCGTGGACGCCCTCCCAGACGATGCACCCACCGGGGACGCACCCACCGGGGACGCAGCCGCCGCGGACCCAGCCACCGGTGACACCCCCGCCGGGGACGCTGCCGCCGGGCCGGACGGCGCGGTGGCCGGTGCGACCACGGCCATCCGGCGGGTCAGGCGGGTCCAGGACCTCGCGAGCGACCTGCTGGCGCAGCTCGAGCAGACGCCCGCGGGCGAGGCAGGCACCGGGACGGACGGGGAGCGGTGACATGGCCGACCTGGCGGACCTGACCGATGCGGCCGGGCTTTCCGAGCGGCTCGCCGCCCTGTCGCCCGAGAAGCGGGCCCGGTTCGAGGAACTGCTCGCCCAGAGCGGAAGGTCCGAGAACACCTTCCCGCTGTCGGTGCTGCAGCAGGGGATCTGGTTCCTGGAACAGATCAGGCCGGGCAACCCCGCCTACGTCGTCCCCGCCGCCGCGCACCTCCGCGGCCCGCTCGACGTCCGGGCCCTGCGCGACGCGCTGGCCGAGACCGTCCGGCGGCACGAGGCCCTGCGGACCACGTTCGGACTGCGCGACGGCAGGCCGGCGCAGATCGTCCACCCGCGGATGTCCATCGACCTGCCCGAGGTGGAGCTGGGGGACGATCCGCTGGAAGCGCGGATCGCCGAGGAGCTCGCCGGGCCGTTCGATCTGGCCACCGGANCGCTGTTGCGGCTGAGGCTGCTGCGGATCGGGCCCGAGGAGTACGTGCTCGCGGCGGCGCTGCACCATCTCGTCGCCGACGGCTGGTCGGTGGGCATTCTGCTGTCCGAACTGTCCGTGCTCTACGCGGCGTTCGTCGCGGGCCGTCCGTCCCCGCTTGTGGACCTGGAGATCCAGTACGGGGACTTCGCCGTCTGGCAGCAGCAGGAGACGCGCGCGGAGAACCTGGAAGCCGACCTGGAGTACTGGCGTGGTCAGCTGGCGGGCGCGCCGGACTTCCTGGCGCTGGCGACCGACCGCCCGCGGCCCGCCGTGCAGGGATTCGACGGCGCGTCGGTGCCCTTCGAGCTGCCGGAACCCCTGATGNGCGGGCTCGGCGAGCTCGGCAGACGCCACGGCGCCACCGTCTACATGGTGCTCCTGGCCTGTTTCCAGGTCCTGCTGCACCGTTACAGCGATCAGGACGACATCGTCGTCGGCGTCCCGATGGCCGGCCGGGAACGCGCGGAGGTCGAGCCACTGATCGGGTTCTTCGTGAACACCCTTCCGGTCCGGGCGGACCTGGGCGGGAACCCGGCGTTCGTGGCCGCGCTGGAGCGGGTCAGGGACGCCTGCCTCGGCGCGTACGCCCACCAGGCGATCCCGTTCGAGAAGATCGTGTCGGACCTGCGGCCGCCCCGGGACCTGAGCAGGCCGCCGATCTTCCAGGTGGGCCTGTCGTACCAGAGCGACCCGATGCCGCGGCTCGCCGTCGCCGGGGTCGAGTTCGCCCGGGTCCCGCTGCAGGCTCGGGGCGCCCGCTTCGACCTGGAACTGCAGTTCTTCGACAACGCCGGCGGTCTGCGCGGTTGGTTCGAGTACGACCGCGATCTGTTCGACGAGGCCACCATCGTCCGGATGGCCGGGCACCTGCGCCGCGTCGTGGAGCAGGTGGCGGCCCGTCCGCAGACGCCCGTCGACGACCTCGAGCTGCTGGACGACGACGAGCGACGGCACCTTCTCGTCCATCTCAACGACACCGGGCGGGACTGGCCCGGCGCGGGCCTGATCCACGAGTGCTTCGAGGAACAGGTCGGCAGAACTCCACGGGCAACGGCCCTGGTCTTCGAGGGACAGAGCCTGGACTACGCGGAGCTGAACCGTCGCGCGAACCGGCTGGCGCACCGGCTGCGGCGGCTCGGAGTGGGGCGCGACGTCCTGGTGGGCGTCGCCATGGAACGGTCCCCGGANCTCGTCGTCGGCCTGCTCGCGATCCTCAAGGCCGGCGGGGCCTACGTCCCGCTCGACCCCGGCTATCCGCGGGAACGCCTGCGGTACATGCTCGAGGACGCGGCCGTCCCGGTGCTGCTCACCCAACGCGCCGTCCTGGACCGGCTGCCGCCGGTGCGCGCCGAGACGCTCTGCGTCGAGGAACTCCAGCAGGAGCTGCGCGCCGAGCCGGACCACGATCCCGGCGTCGCCGTGGGCGGCGAGGACCTCGCCTACGTCATCTACACCTCGGGGTCGACCGGAAGGCCGAAGGGCGTGATGAACGTGCACGCCGCGATCCGCAACCGGCTGCTGTGGATGCAGGACGCCTACGGCCTGGACACCGCCGACCGCGTCCTGCAGAAGACCCCCTTCTCCTTCGACGTCTCGGTCTGGGAGTTCTTCTGGCCGCTCATGACCGGTGCCACGCTGGTCGTGGCCCGGCCGGACGGGCACCGGGACAGCCGCTACCTCGTCGAGACGATCCGCGACCAGGGCATCACCACCCTGCACTTCGTCCCCTCGATGCTGCAGGTGTTCCTGCGGGAGCCGGACGTGGCGCAGTGCACCGGGCTGCGCCGGGTCATCTGCAGCGGCGAGGCGCTGCCCCGCGACCTGCAGGACCGGTTCCTGGAGCGCTCGGGCGCCGAGCTGCACAACCTCTACGGCCCGACCGAGGCCGCCGTGGACGTCACCGCCTGGGCCTGCGAACGCGACGACGACCCGCGTCCGGTCCCGATCGGGTTCCCGATCGCCAACACCCGGATCCACGTGCTCGACCGGCGGCTGCGGCCGGTCCCCGTGGGGGTGCCGGGCGAGCTGCACATCGCCGGACGGAACCTGGCCCGCGGCTACCTCGGCAGGCCCGAGCTCACCGCCGAGCGGTTCGTCGAGGACCCCTTCGACGCGNCCCCGGGCGCGCGTCTCTACCGGACCGGCGACCTTGCCCGCCACCGCGAGGACGGCGCCCTGGAATACCTCGGGCGACTGGACCATCAGATCAAGCTGCGCGGCCTGCGGATCGAGCTCGGCGAGATCGAGTTCGCCCTGGCCGGGCACGAGCGGGTACGCGAGGCGATCGTGGTCGCCCGCGAGCACGGGCCGGGCGACACCCGTCTGGTCGCGTACCTGACCGCCGCGGGGGAGCCCGCGGACCTCGGCCCGCAGGGGACGGGAGAGCTGATCGATCATCTGCAGCGGCGGTTGCCCGAGTACATGGTGCCCTCGGCGTTCGTCGTCCTGCCCGCGCTGCCGCTGACCCCCAACGGCAAGGTCGACCGGGCGGCACTGCCCGAGCCCGAACTCGACCGATCACGGGTGCGGACCCCCTTTGTGGCCCCCCGCGAGGACCTGCCGCGTGCGATCGCCGCGCTGTGGCGGGAGCTGCTCGGCGTCGAACGGGTCGGGATGAACGACAACTTCTTCGACCTGGGTGGTCACTCGCTGCTGATGGCCGAGCTCAGGACCAGGCTCACCGCCGCCGTCGGTCGGGAGCTGTCGATGGTCGAGCTCTTCCAGCACCCGACGGTCGGTTCCCTGGCCGACCACCTCCGGCGGCCGGCCGCCCCGCGGGACGGCGCGACGGACGCCGCACGCGACCACGCGGAGAGCCGTCGCCGCTCCCAGATCCAACGCCAGCAATCGGCCGCTCGCCGGGCGCGCCCACGAAACGGCAGGTGACCACGTGTCAGACGCAGCCCAGGACCTGGAACAGGTCGCGATCGTCGGGATGGCCGGGCGCTTCCCCGCGGCCCCCGACGTCGACGCCTTCTGGACCAACCTCACGCAGGGTCGGGAGAGCATCGCCGTCCTGTCCGACGAGGAGCTGCTCGCCTCGGGCGTCGATCCCGCCCTGCTGGAACTGCCCAACTACGTCAGGGCCAAGGGAGTGCTGGAGGACGCGGACCTGTTCGACGCGGGCTTCTTCGGTTTCTCCCCCCGGGAGGCGCAGCTGCTGGACCCGCAGCACCGGGTGTTCCTCGAATGCGCGTGGCAGGCGGTGGAATCGGCGGTCGGCGACCCCCGCGCCTTCGGTGGGCGGATCGGCGTGTTCGCCGGCGCCAGCCTCAACTCCTATCTGCTGTTCAACGTGATGGCCGACCCGCGGGCGGTGGAGTCCAGCGCCGCCTACCAGACCCTGCTCGCCAGCGACAAGGACTTCCTCGCCACCCGGACGTCCTACAAGCTCGACCTGCGCGGCCCCGGCATCACCGTCCAGACGGCCTGCTCCACCTCGCTGACGGCGGTGCACCTCGCCTGCCAGAGCCTGCTCAACGGCGAATGCGACCTCGCCCTCGCCGGCGGCGTGTCGGTCGGTGTCCCGCTGCGCGGCGGGTACGTGTACGAGCCGGGCGGGATCCTCTCGCCGGACGGGCACTGCCGNGCGTTCGACGAGGGCGCGGGCGGCACCGTGCCGGGCAACGGCGTGGGCATCGTCGTGCTGCGCAGGCTCAGCGAGGCCGTCGAGAACGGCGACGACGTGCGGGCGGTCATTCGCGGCACGGCGGTCAACAACGACGGGTCGCTCAAGGCCGGCTACACCGCCCCCAGCGTCGACGGCCAGACCGAGGTCATCGCGGAGGCGCTGGCCGTGGCCGACGTCGATCCCGCCACCATCGAGTACGTCGAGACCCACGGCACCGGCACGGCGCTCGGCGACCCCATCGAGATCGCCGCGCTGACCCGGGCCTTTCGCGAGCACACGCAGGACACCGGCTTCTGCGCGATCGGATCGGTCAAGAGCAACGTCGGTCACCTCGACGCCGCCGCCGGCGTCACCGCCCTGATCAAGGCCACTCTCGCGCTGCGCAACGAGGCCATCCCGGCGACGCTCGGCTGCACCGCCCCGAGCCCCGGGCTCGAGCTCGACAAGAGCCCGTTCTTCGTCAACACGCGCCTGCGGCCGTGGCCGCGGCGGGCGACGTCGCCGCGCCGGGCCGGGGTCAGCGCCTTCGGCATCGGCGGTACCAACGTGCACGTCGTGCTGGAGGAGGCCCCCGGCCGTGCGGCCGCCGCGACCGAGGCTCACGACCCTGGCCAGGCGCGGGCGGTCCGCCTGCTGCCGATCTCCGGAAGAACCCCGGCGGCACTGGCGGCCAACGCCGGGCGGCTGGCCGACCACCTCGCGGCGCACCCGGACGCCGACCTCGGCGATGTCGCCTTCACCCTGGCGAACCGCAGGGCCTTCGAACGCCGCCAGGCCGTGGTCTGCCGGGACGTGGACGACGCCGTCGCCTCACTGCGCCGGCTGCACCGCACGGGCGGGTCCGACTCCGCCACGGCCGACGGAACCGAGGTCCCGGTCGCCTTCCTCTTCCCCGGACAGGGCGCGCAGTACGTCGACATGGCCCGCGACCTGTACCGCCACGAGCCGCTGTTCGCGGCGGAGCTCGACCGGACCGCGCGGCTGTTCACCGGCCACCTCGGAGCGGACCTGCGTGACCTGCTGTTCGTCCCCGACGACGAGCCGGACGCGCGGGAGGCTGCGGCGCGCCGGCTGGAGCAGACCGCGATCACCCAGCCGGTCATGTTCGCGGTCGAGTACGCGCTGGCCCGGCTGTGGACCGCCTGGGGCGTGCGGCCCGCGGCGATGGTCGGGCACAGCGTCGGCGAGTACACGGCGGCCTGCCTGGCGGGGGTGTTCTCGCTGGAGGACGCCGTCCGCCTGGTCGCCGAGCGCGGCCGCCTGGTCCAGGCGATGCCCGCCGGCGCCATGCTCGCGGTGTTCCTGCCCGAGCGCGAGCTCACCGCCAGGCTCGGGGACGACCTGTGCGTGGCGGCGGTCAACTCGACCGGGCTGTGCGTGGCGTCCGGCCCCGCCGGGGCGGTGGACGACCTCCACCGGGAGCTGACCGCCGACGGTGTGGCCTGCCGCAGGCTGCGCACCTCGCACGCGTTCCACTCGCCGAGCATGGACGACGCGGTCGCGCCGTTCGTGGACCTGGTCCGCCGGGTCCGCCTGCGCGCCCCGCAGATCCCCTTCTGCTCGAACGTGACCGGAACCTGGATCACCGACCGGGAGGCGACCAGCCCGGAGTACTGGGGCGCCCACCTGCGCGAGGCGGTGCGGTTCGGCGACGCCCTGGACGTGCTTCTCGCCGATCCCGCCATGGTGATGCTGGAGGTGGGGCCGGGGCAGTCGCTCGGCGACTTCGTCCGCCGGCACCGGGCCTACGACGGCCGGACGGTGCTCGGCTCGCTGCGGCATCCCAAGCAGCGGCGCGACGACCGCGACCACCTGCGCAACGGACTCGGCGCCCTGTGGAGCACGGGGGTGCCGGTCGACTGGGCCGCCCACTATGCGGGCGAGGACCGCAGGCGCGTGCCGCTGCCCGGCTACGCCTTCCAGCGGCAGCGCTACTGGATCGAAGCCGGTACGCGACAGGCCCGTGCGCCCGGCGGCCGATCCTCCGGTGTGGAGTCCTCCGGTGCCGGGTTCTCCGGTGCCGGGTTCTCCGGCGTCGGCTGGCGGCGACTGCCCGCGCCGACGGAGCCCGCCGGTCAGGACGATGCCGCGGTGTGGCTGGTGCTGGGCGCCGATCTCGCGCTGGGGCGGGAACTCGCCGAGCGGCTGGAGGCCGAGGGCCGGACGGTCGTCCGGGTGAGTGCGGGCACCGGCGCCGAACCGCGACGCGACGGCGGGTCGTGGTCGCTCGACCCGTCCCGCCGGGACCACCACGGGGCGCTGTTGCGGGCGCTGACCGAGGTCCCGGCGGAACGCGAGCCGAAGTCCGTCCACATCGTGCACCTGTGGAGCCTCGGACACGACCCCCTGGACGGACCGGACGCCGCCCGGCCCGACCCGGCCCGGTTCGCCGCGGCGCGCGCCCTCGGCTTCGACGGCCTGCTCGCGCTGGCGCAGGGGATCGACGACGCCCGCCCGGCGGTCCCCATCGCGATCGACGTGCTCTGCCGCGGCGTTCACAGCGTGACCGGCGAGGAGGCCCTGCAGCCGGAGAACGCGACGCTGCTCGGGCTCTGCACGGTGATCCCGCAGGAGGTCGCGGGCGTGACGTGCCGCACTCTGGACGTGACGGGCGTGGACCCGCGGGCGCCGCGCCAGGAGGCGGTGCTGGCGGTGCGCACGCTCCTCGGCAGGGTCGCCGCCGCCGACGACGATGACGAGGCGGTCGACGAGGCGGTCGGCGAGCTGGCGTTGCGCGGCCGGCACTGGTGGGTCCGCGGCTTCGACCCGGCCCGGCTCGGCTCCGGTCCGGCGCGGCTGCGCGACGGGGGCGTCTACCTGATCACCGGTGGTCTGGGTGGGGTCGGCCTTGCGCTCGCCGAGCACATCGCCGGCGCCGTCGACGGCCCCGTGCTCGGGCTGCTCGGCCGGTCGTCCTTCCCCGCGCAGCAGCAGTGGGTCCCCTGGCTGGACTCCCATGACGAGCAGGATCCGACCAGCGTCCGCATCCGCCGGCTGCGCCGCCTGCAGGAGCTGGGCGCCACCGTGCGCGTGCTGNAGGCGGATGTGACCGACCTGGAGCAGACCGTCCGGGCGGTGCGGGACCTGCGCACGGGCTTCGGCGCCCTGAACGGGGTCGTCCACGCGGCCGGCCGGCCGTCCGTGAGCATGATCGCGGGTAAGTCGCGGGAGGACGCCGACGCGGTGCTGGCGGCCAAGACCCGGGGCACGCTGGTGCTCGACCAGGCCCTGGAACAGGTGCTCGGCCGTCAGGAGCACCCCGGCGAGTGCGACTTCGTCCTGCTGTGCTCGTCGCTGACCGGCCTGCTCGGCGGTCCGGGACAGAGCGACTACGCGGCGGCCAACACGTTCCTGGACGCGTACGCCGAGTGGAAGCGGCAGACGACCGGGGCGCCCTTCACGTCCATCGGGTGGGACACCTGGCNCGGGGTCGGGATGGCCGCCGACCTGGCCGCACGGTTCGGCGGTGACGGCGGCGGGCCGGCCGGGGAACCGACCGGTCACCCGCTGCTCCAGCGGCTGGTGCGCAGGACCGACCAGGCGCGGACCTACCTGACCGTCCTGCGCACGGCCGACAGCTGGATCCTCGACGACCACCGCATCATGGGGCACGGTCTCGTTCCGGGGACGACCTATCTGGAGCTTGTGCGGGCGGCCGTGGNCGAGCAGGCGCGGGGCCGGATCATCGAGCTCCACGACGTGCTGTTCCTGACGCCGATCATTGTGCCGGACGGGCGGCGCCGGGAGATCTACACGACGGTCTCCGCGCACGAGGGCGGCCTGCGTTTCACCGTGCGCAGCCTCGCCGACACNGGGACCGGCCCGGCCTGGCAGGAGCACGCGAGCGGTCTGGTCTCCTTCCACGACGCGGACAGTGAGCAGGCGCGGGACGCGGCGCGCGTGCGCGACCTCGACGCGATCGTGCGGGATCTCGGTGCCACCGAGGTGATCGAGACCGAAGAGAAGATCAAGCGCCGGTTCAAGCTGGACCTGGTCGAGAAGGGCGGTCGGATCGAGTTCGCCTTCGGCCCGCGCTGGCGCTGCCTGCGCAGGATCCTGGTCGGCGACGGCCGGCTGCTCGTCACGCTCGCCCTCGACGAGGAGTTCCTGCCCGACCTCGACGACTACGGCCTGCATCCGGCGCTGCTGGACGTCGCGGGCGCCTCCGCCCGCATCCACGCGCGGGACGTCTTCTACCTGCCCTTCACCTACCGCAGCCTGCGGGTCTCGGCGGGCCTCACCGGCACCGTCCACTGCCTGGTGGAGCGCAGGGACGCGGTGGACGCCTCGGGTGAGACCCTGACCTGCGACTTCGACATCCTCGACCCGCAGGGCCGGTCGCTCGTCCGGATCACCGAGTTCACCATCAAGCGGATCAACGACATCGACGGCCTGCTCGGGCAGATCCAGCGCGCCGTGGAGCAGGCCGAGGCCGAGCAGGACGAGGCCGAGCAGGACGGCGGCGCGGCGGGCGAGGACGCCGTCCCCGGCGCGCTGCGCGCGCTGGGCGAGGGCATGAGCGAGGCCGACGCCGTGGCCGCGTTCGCCCGGATCCTGACCGCGCCGTCCCTGCCCGCGCAGTTGGTGGTCGCCCACACCGATCCCGCGTCCCTGCGACGGCTGGCCCGGTCGATCACGCCCGCGCTGCTGGCCCGCGAGGTGGAGCGGCTCGTCCCGATCGGCGGGACGCATCCGCGGCCCGACCTGGACACGCCGTACGTGGCTGCGGTGACGGGCCCGGAGGAGGCGGTCGCCGGCATCTGGCAGGAGGTGCTCGGCATCGACCGGGTCGGCGTCCACGACGACTTCTTCGCCCTCGGCGGCCACTCCCTGGCCGCCGTCCAGATCGGCGCGAAGATCCAGAGCCGGTTCGGCACCGAGCTGAACCTGCGGACCTTCTTCGACACGCCCACGGTCGCCGGCACGGTCGCCGCGCTCGCGGCGGCGGGGCCGGCGAAGGACGCCGCGCAGGAGGGGATCCGCGCGCGCAGCCGCGATCTGCCCGAAGACGGCGAGACGACCGACCTGGGCGCCCCGGACGGTCTGGACGGTCTGGACGACATCGACGGACTGTCCGACGAGGAGGTGGAAGCGCGACTGCACGCGCTTCTCGCCGCGGAGACGAAACGGCAGGGCGACACCGCATGAGCACCATCGACCTGGGCGGACTGTCACCGGCCGAGAAGCGCGCGCTGCTGGCGGAGCGCCTCAAGGACCGAAAGCGCCGGCAACGGCCGCTGCGCCGGTTCCCCGCCTCGTTCGCCCAGCAGCGCCTGTGGTTCCTGGATCAGCTGACACCCGGCAACGCGGCCTACAACATTCCCGGCGCGCTGCGGCTGCACGGTGCGATCGATCTGGACCTGTGGCGGCGGGCCTGCGCCGAGATCGTGCGGCGGCACGAGTCGCTGCGCACCACCTTCGAGGAGGTCGACGGGGAACCGGTCCAGGTGATCGCCGAGACCGGCGAGCCCGAGTTCGACGTCGTCGAGTGCGGGCACCTGGCGGGGCCGCAGGGCGACGTCGAGATCACCAGGCTCGCCCGCGCGGAGTTCGCGCGCCCTTTCGACCTGCGCACCGGCCCGCTGCTACGGGTGAAGTTCCTGCGGCTGCGTTCCGACGAGCATGTCCTGCTGCTCACCATGCATCACATCGTCGGCGACCTGTGGTCGACCTCCGTCGCCTTCGCCGAGCTCGTCGCGCTGTACGGGGCCTTCCAGGCCGGCGGCGAGGCCGCGAACGCGCTGCCCGACGACCTGCCCGTCCAGTACGCCGACTACGCGGTGTGGCAGCGTGAGCGGCTCGACGGCGGTGCGCTCGCCGATGACCTGGCCTACTGGACGCAGGCGCTGCAGGGCGCTCCGGCCGCGCTGGAACTGCCGACCGACCGTCCCCGTCCGGCCGTGCAGGGCGTCCACGGGGCCTCGCGTCCGTTCCGGCTCTCCGCGCACACCATGGACGCCGTACGCGAGCTGAGTCGCGGCGCCGGTGCGACCCCGTTCATGACCCTGCTCGCCGCCTTCGGGGTGCTGCTGCACCGCTACAGCCGCACGGACGACATCGTCGTCGGGGTGCCGGTGGCGGGCCGGGTCCGGCCGGAGGTCGAGCGGCTGATCGGGTTGTTCGTCAACATGCTCGCCCTGCGGACCGACCTGTCGGGCGAGCCGACCTTCCGGGAACTGGTGGCCCGGGTCCGGCGGACCTGCCTCGACGGCTTCGCGCACCAGGAGCTGCCGTTCGAGCGGCTGGTGGAGGAGCTGCACCCGCGCCGGGACCTGTCGCGCTCCCCGGTCTTCCAGGTCTCGTTCATCTTCCAGAACATCCCTCTTCCCGAGTTCGACGGGATCGGGCTGCGGGTGGAACCGGTCGAGATCGAGACCGTCACCTCCCGCTTCGACCTGACGCTTGAGGTCTTCGACCGGCCGGATGGGCTTCGCGGCTGGCTCGAGTACAACAGCGACCTGTTCGACGCGGCCACCGTCCAGCGCCTGTCGGAGCAGCTGGAACTGCTGGTGACCCGGCTCGTCGCCGACCCCGACGAGCCGGTGGCGCGGGTTGCGATGCTGACCGCCGAGCAGGAGCGACGGCTCCGGCTGGAATGGAACGACACCCGCCGGGACTGGCCGCAACCGCTGCTTACGCACGAGCGGTTCGCCCGCCAGGCCGCGCTGACGCCGGACGCCGAGGCGGTGCGCGCCGACGACGGCGTCCTGACCTACGGCGAGCTCGACCGGCGCGCCAACCGGCTCGCGCACCGGCTCGAACGGCTCGGCGTCGGTCGGGACACGCTGGTCGGCATCTGCCTGGAGCGCTCGACCGAAATGGTCGTGGCGATGCTCGCGGTGCTGAAGGCCGGGGGCGCGTATGTGCCGTTGGACCTGACCTTCCCGCCGGACCGGCTGACGTTCATGGTGGCGGACTCCCGGCTGCCGGTGCTGGTGACCCGGCGGCGCGTGCTGGCCGAGGCGAACGAACTGGGGACGGCCGAGGCGCAGGTGTTGTGCCTGGACGAGGCCGGGCTCGACGCGGAGTCGGACGGCCCCCTGCACGCGCCCGTCGCCGCGGCGGACCTCGCCTACGTCATCTACACGTCGGGCTCGACCGGGCGTCCCAAGGGTGTGCAGATCCCGCACGGGGCGCTCGCGAACTTCCTGAGGGCAATGAAGGAGCGGCCGGGCATCGAGCCCGACGACGTGCTGCTCGCCGTCACCACCCTGTCGTTCGACATCTCGATGCTGGAGATTCTGCTTCCGCTCGTCGAGGGCGCCCGGGTGGTCCTGGCCAGCCGTGAGGTCGCCGCCGACGGCGAACGGCTGGCGGCGGTGCTGGCGACCTCCGGCGCCACCATGATGCAGGCGACACCGTCCACGTGGCGGATGCTGCTCGATGCCGGCTGGCCGGGCCGAGGCGGGATGCGGGTCCTGACGGGCGGGGAGGCGCTGCCCGCCGAGCTCGCCGAGCGGCTNCTGGCCACGGGCGTGACCCTGTGGAACATGTACGGGCCGACCGAGACCACCATCTGGTCGTCCGTCGCGCGGATCGACGCCGGACCGGTCAGGCTCGGCGAACCGATCGCCAACACCGAGCTGCACGTGCTNGACGACCTGGACCGGCCGGCCCCGCTCGGCGTNCCCGGCGAGCTGTGCATCGGCGGCGCGGGTCTGGCCAGGGGCTACCTGGGGCGGCCCGAGCTGACCGCGGAGAAGTTCGTCGCGCACCCCTTCGAGACCGGTCTGGGCGACCGGCTGTACCGCACCGGCGATCTGGTCCGCCGGCTGTCCGACGGCTCGCTGGAGTTCCTGGGCCGGCTGGACCACCAGGTGAAGCTGCGGGGCTTCCGGATCGAGCTCGGCGAGATCGAGTCCGTGCTGGCCAGGCAGCCCGCGGTCGGCCAGGCGGCGGTGGTGATCCGCCAGGATGTTCCCGGGGACCAGCGTCTCGTGGCCTACCTCGTGCCGACGGCGGACGCCCTGGACCGGCCCGCCGTCATTGCCGGGCTGCGTGCCGCGCTGGGCGCGACGCTGCCCGACTACATGATCCCGTCCGTCTTCGTGTTCCTCGATGCGCTGCCGCTGACGCCGAACAACAAGATCGACCGCGGGGCGCTGCCCGTGCCCGACGGCGGCCTCACCGATCTGGGCGCGCACTACGTCGCGCCCCGCGACGAGGCCGAGGCGAGGCTGTGCACGCTGTTCGCGGGGGTGCTCGGCCTGCCCGAGGTCGGGATCGACAACGACTTCTTCGAGCTGGGCGGGCACTCGCTGCTGGCCACCCGCCTGATCGCCCAGATCCGCACCGCCTTCGCGGCCGAACTACAGGTGCGGACCCTGTTCCAGCATCCGACCGTGGCCCGTCTGGCCCCGTGTCTGCGACGCGCCGGGACGGCTCGACCGGCGCTGCGTCCAGCGGTCCGGCCGGACCCCCTGCCGCTGTCGTTCGCCCAGCGCCGCCTGTGGTTCCTGCACCACCTGGAAGGGCCCTCGGCCACCTACAACATTCCGATCGCGCTGCGACTGACCGGCCCGCTGGACGTCGACGCGATGCGTGCCGCGCTGGCGGACGTGGTCGCCCGGCACGAGACGCTGCGTACCGTCTTCCCGGACACCGACGGGGTGCCGTACCAGCGCATCCTGCGCCCCGAGCAGAGCCGCCCGCGCCTGGAGGTGACCGCCGTCGGGGCGGCCGACCTGGCGGCGGCGGTCGGCGCCGCGGCCCGGTACGCCTTCGACCTGGCCGTCGAGGCGCCCATCCACGCCCGGCTGTTCGCGCTCGGTCCCGACGAGCACGTGCTGGTGCTGGTCGTCCACCACATCGCGGCCGACGCGTGGTCGCTGGCGCCGCTGGGCCGTGACCTGGCCGTCGCCTACGCCGCCCGTCGGGAGGGCCGGGCCGTGGCCCAGCCGCCGCTGTCGGTGCAGTACGCCGACTACACGCTGTGGCAGCACGCCCTGCTCGGTGACCAGGACGGCCCCGGCAGCCGGTGGGCCGACCAGCTCGGCTACTGGCGCAAGGCGCTGGAGGGGCTGCCGGAGCGGATCGCCCTGCCCACCGACCGCCCGCATCCGCCGCAGGCCTCCCTGCGCGGACGGACCCTCGCCTTCGAATGGGACACCGATCTGCACGCCGGCCTGACGAGCCTCGCCCGGTCCGGTGGGTCCAGCACGTTCATGGTCGTCAACGCGGCGCTGGCCGCGCTGCTCGGCCGGATGGGCGCCGGCGAGGACATCCCGATCGGCGCCGCCATCGCCGGGCGCACCGACTCCGCTGCCGAGGACCTCGTCGGCTTCTTCGTCAACACCCTGGTCCTGCGGGTGGACCTCGCCGACGCCCCGACCTTCCGCGACCTGCTCGCCCGGGTGCGGGAGACCGGCCTGGACGCCTACGCCAACCAGGACGTCCCCTTCGAGTACCTCGTCGACGC
The DNA here is from genome assembly GCF_001421075.1 of Frankia sp. CpI1-P. Lineage (NCBI taxonomy): Bacteria > Bacillati > Actinomycetota > Actinomycetes > Frankiales > Frankiaceae > Frankia > Frankia sp. CpI1-P. Next base: position 68,887 of record NZ_LJJX01000018.1, read on the forward strand.
GGTCAACCCCACCCGCTCCCTGGCGCACCACCCGCTCGTCCAGGTCATGATCGCCTGGCAGAACACCCCGGACGCCGCGCTCGACCTGCCGGGGCTGCGGGTGCAGCCGATGCCCGCGGCCACCGNCACCGCCCGGATGGACCTGGCGTTCACGCTGGCCGAGCGGCCGCGGGACGGCGGGATCGACGGCACGGTCGAGTTCAACACCGATGTCTTCGACCCCACCACCGTCGAGTCCCTGCTGGACCGGCTGCGCCGGCTTCTGCGGGCGGTGACCGCCGACCCCGACCTGCCGATCACCGGGATCGACCTGCTCGGCCGGGACGAGCGGCACCGGCTGCTGACCGGGTGGAACGACACCGCCCAGCCGTTGCCGCGGGCCACCCTGCGGGAGCTGTTCGAGGCCCAGGTGGCACGCGATCCGCGGGGCGTCGCGGTCCGCGGCGCCGACACCACGCTGACCTACGCGCGACTCGATGCGGTGGCCGGCCGGCTGGCCGGGCGGCTGGCGGAACTCGGGGTGCGCGCCGGGAGCCGGGTGGCGATCCTGCAGGGACGCTCGGTCGACCTGGTCGTGTCCGTCCTGGCCGTCGTCAAGGCCGGCGGCGTGTACGTGCCGCTGGACGACAGGTACCCGCCGTCCCGAATACAGATGATCATGGCGGAGACGCGGGCCTCGGTGCTGCTGGTGGACGGTTCGGCCCGCAGACCTCCGGTGGACGAGGACGTCCACGTCATCACGGTGGACGGTCTCGCGGACGAGTCCGTCGACGAGGGCGCCGTCGCCGCGGNCGGACCGCCCGCCACGGATCCACATCCACATCCACATCCGGATCCGGATCCGGCCTCGGACCCGGACCCGGACCCGGACCNGGACCAGCCGGTCTATGTGATGTACACGTCCGGGTCGACCGGCACCCCGAAGGGCGTGGTGGTCACACATCGTAACGTGGTCGCGCTCGCCCAGGACCGGAGATGGCGGCAGGGCGACCACACGCGGGTGCTGATGCACTCGCCGTCGGCGTTCGACGCCTCGACCTACGAACTGTGGGTTCCGCTGCTGTCCGGCGGCCGGGTGGTTGTGGCGCCACCCGGTGCGCTCGACCCGGAGACGCTGGAGCAGACGGTCCGCGAGCACGGCGTCACCGCGGCGTTCCTGACCACCGCGCTGTTCAACCTCGTCGTCGAGCAGCGCCCCCGCGCCCTCGCCGGGCTGCGCCAGGTGTGGACCGGCGGCGAGGCCGTCTCGCCCGCCGCGTTCGAGCGGGCCCTGCGGACCTGCCCGGATACGAGGTTCGTGCACGTCTACGGCCCGACCGAGACCACGACCTTCGCCACCTGCCACCCCACCCGCGGACCGGTGCACTCGACCGTGCCGATCGGCCGGCCCATGGACAACACTCGGGTGTATGTGCTTGACGGCGGGCTGAAGCCGGTTCCTCCCGGCGTCCCCGGCGAGCTGTTCATCGGGGGAGNAGGCGTCGCGCAGGGGTATCTGGAGCGTCCGGAGCTGACCAGGGAGCGCTTTCTGGCCGATCCCTACGGCGAGGCGGGCGCCCGGTTGTACCGCACCGGCGATCTGGTCCGTTGGACCTCCGAAGGAGTACTGGAGTTCGTCGGCCGCACCGACGACCAGGTGAAGATCCGGGGTTTCCGGATCGAGCCGGGCGAGATCGAGGCGGTTCTCGCCGCCCACCCGGCGGTGGGACAGGCCGCCGTGGTCGTCCGCGAGGACCGTCCCGGGGACAGGCGGCTGGTGGGGTACGTGGTGCCCGCGGAGTCGGTGCGGGGCGGCGTCGACCCGGCCGAGCTGCGGGACTTCCTCGCCGAACGGCTGCCGCAGTACATGGTCCCGGCCGCCGTCGTGCTCCTCGGCGAGCTGCCGCTGACCCCCAACGAGAAACTGGACCGGTCCGCGCTGCCCGCCCCCGACTACGGCACGGCCACGACCGAGTCGCGCGACCCGGCCACCCCCGCCGAGGAACTGCTGTGCGCNGCGTTCGCCGAGATCCTCGGCCTTGCCCGGGTCGGCGTCCACGACGACTTCTTCGAACTCGGCGGCAACTCCCTGCTGGCGACCCGGCTGGTGTCCCAGCTTCGCTCGGTGCACGGGATCCACCTGCCGATCCGAGACCTGTTCGACAACCCGACCGTCGCCCGGCTGGCCGCGCGGACCGAGGCGCGGGAGGTCCACGCGCCCGCCATGGAGGCCATCGCGCCGCTCGCCGACCGCGGCGGTGCCGTCCCGCTCTCCTTCGCCCAGGAATGGCTGTGCGCGAACCACCCGGTGGCCGCGGACGATCCGTACCACAACGTCCTGACCGCCGTGACGCTCAGGGGCGAACTCGACGACAGGGCGCTGCGTCGCAGCCTGGACGACATCGTGCTGCGGCACGAGGCGCTGCGGATCCGGGTCGTCGACGGCCCGGCCGGCTGGTACCAGACGGCCAGGCCCACCGGCGGGTGGCCGCTGACCGTCGTCGATCTGCGGGACCACGACGAGACCGCCCGCTTCGAGGAACTGCGCCGGCTGATCGGGACCGAGGAGCGCCGCGCCTTCAGGATCGGGGACGAGCCGCTGCTACGCGNCGCTCTGGTGCGGCTGACCGCGGACGAGAGCGTGCTGATCTTCGTGATCCACCATCTGGTCACCGACAACTGGGCCTACGGCGTGCTGGTCCGCGAGCTGTGCGAGCTGTACGAGGCGCACACGCTCGGCCGGCCGTCCCGGCTGCCCGAGATCGAGGTGCAGTACCTGGACTACGCCGCCTGGCAGCGGCGGCGGCTGGCCGACGGCGCGCTCGACGACCACATCGGCTACTGGCGGCGGCGCCTGGCCGGCCTTCCGGCCCCGCTGGACCTGACCGTGCCGGACCACCAGCGGATCGCCGCGACCTCCGGCCACACCCGGGGCTTCGTGCTCGACGCCGCGGCGGCCAGGGGCCTGGCCGAGCTCGCCCAGGCCGAGGAGGCGAGCCTGTTCATGGTGCTGATGGCGGCCTTCCACCTGCTGCTGGCCGCCTATGCCGACAGCGACGACATCGTCGTGGCCTTCCCGGTGGCCGGGCGCGACCGGCCGGAGACCGAGCAGATGATGGGTTTCTTTGTCAACCATCTGCTGGTGCGGACGGACCTGTCCGGCGCCCCCACGTTCCGGGACCTGGTCCGCCAGGTCCGCGACGAGACGCTCGGCGGCTATGGGCATCAGGACGTCCCGGTCTGGTCTCTCGACGAGGTCACCGACGCCGCCCGCAGCCCGTTCGCGATCGCGTTCAACCTGCTCAACGCCGAGGTGCCGGCCCTGGACCTGCACGGTCTGGCGGCCTCGCCGCTGGAGCTGAACATCGGCGACGACTACGTCTTCTCCGAGGTCATCATCACCATGGAGCCCTCCGCGGTCGACCTGACGCTGATCATGCGCGAGGACGGCGACGAACTGCGCGGCATGTGGCTGTACTCGTCCGAGCACATCGATCCCGTGGCGATGGCGGTGCTCATGGACCGATGGGCGCCGCTGCTCGGGCTGGTGGTGGATGACCCGGAACGCGAGGTCGGGGAGCTGCGCGACCTGCTCCGGGCGACCGTGCTCACCGCTCACCGGGACCGCCCGGGCGCCCCGGCCGGTGAGACGGTCTGACCGATGATCCTCTTCAGCTATCTGCTGCGATCGTCGCGACGCGCCTTCCTGCTGGCCGTCGCCGCGAGCGTGGTCAGCGGCGCGACCGGCGCCGCGTTCATCGCGGTCGTCAACCAGGCGCTCGGACATCCGGCNGACGCCTCGGCGGCGCTGATCCTGGCGTTCACCGCGCTCTGCCTGGTCACCGTCGTGACCCGGTTCGTCTCGCAGCACCTGCTGTTCCGGTTGTCCCAGGGCGTCCTGTCCGGCCTGCGCCGCAGGCTCGTCGACGACATTCTGGGCGCCCGGCTGCGCACCGTCGAGAAGATCGGCACCGCGCCGCTGTACTCGGCGTTGTCGGACGACGTGGTCGTGATCGCCGACGCGCTGCCCGGGCTGCCCATCGTGTGCTCCAGCGTCGCCTTCACCATCGTGTGCCTGGTGTACCNGGTGATCGTCTCGCCGACGGCCGCTCTCGCCACACTCGTGGCGGTCGTGGTCGGGGTCGTCGTCTATCGGCTGTTCTCCTCCTCCGGCCTGCGCGCCCTCGCCGCCGCCCGGGAACAGCAGGACCTTCTGTTCGAGCACTTTCGCGGCGTCACCGAGGGGATCAAGGAGCTGAAGCTCAACCGCAGGCGGCGCGAGGTGCTGGCCGGGACCGAACTGAACGCGACGGCGGACTCCTACCGCCGGCACAGTGTCGTGGGCCTGTCGGTCTTCGAGGGCGCGGCGGCCAGCGGGCAGGCCGTGTTCTTCGGGCTCATCGGGGTGCTGCTGTTCGTCCTGCCCGCGTACACGGCGATCTCGGCGAAGACGCTGACCGACAGCGTGCTCGTCGTGCTGTTCCTGGTCTCGAGCCTGCAGGGGGGCCTCACCTGGCTGCCCATGCTCGGCCGCGCGTCCGTGGCGCTGGGCACGATCGAGGAGCGGATCGGCTTGCTGCGGGACGGCGATCGGGAGGACGGCGATCGGGAGGAGGGCGACCGGGATGACGGCGTTCGGGAGGAGTCGGCGAACCGGTCCGGTGCCGGGGCGTCGCCGGACTGGTCACGGCTGCAGTTGTGCGGTGTGTCCCACCGCTATCCGGGACCGGCGGGGGAGGAGTTCGTGCTCGGCCCGCTTGATCTGGAATTCCGGCGCGGAGAGATCGTTTTTGTGGTCGGCGCGAACGGCAGCGGGAAGTCGACGCTCGGCAAGGTCCTCACGGGGCTGTATCCCCCGGAACGCGGCGCGATCCGGGTGGACGGCACCGAGGTCACGGCGGCGAACCGGGACGCCTACCGGCAGCACTTCTCCGCCGTGTTCGCGGACTTCTTCCTGTTCGACAGCCTGCTCGGCCTGCCGGACGGCGGCCGTGCCGAGAAGGCGCGCCACCATCTGAAGCGCCTTGCGCTCGATCACAAGGTGGCCATCGTGGGCGACCGGTTCTCCACGACGGCGCTGTCCCAGGGGCAGCGGAAACGGCTGGCCCTGCTCGCGGCCTACCTCGAGGACCGTCCGTGCTGCCTGTTCGACGAATGGGCGGCGGACCAGGACCCGATGTTCAAGGAGTTCTTCTACACCGAACTCCTGGCGGAGCTNAAGGCCGGCGGCAGGATGGTGATCGTGATCAGCCATGACGACCGCTATTTCCACGTCGCCGACCGGGTCATCCGGCTGGACCAGGGTCAGATCAGACAGGAGGAGAACCCCGATGAACAGCTGGCTGTCAGCCGGACGGGCGCCGAACCCGCACGCTGAGTTCCGGCTTTTCTGCCTGCCCTACGCGGGGGGTGGGGCCGCGGTCTACCGTGGCTGGTCGGACATCGCCCCCGAGGCGCTCGACATCTGCGCGCCGGAACTGCCCGGCCGGGGACGGCGCCTGCAGGAGCCGCCCTTCCTGCGGCTCGCACCCCTGGTCAGGGCCCTCGCGGATCGGCTCACGCCCGCTTTCGACCGCCCCTTCGCGATCTTCGGTCACAGTATGGGGGCACTCATCGCGTTCGAGCTGGCCATGGAGCTGCGCGAGCGGGGAGGGGCGCAACCGGCGCACCTGTTCGTCGCGGCGAAGTCCGCGCCCGGGCGGCAGTCCGGCCGGCCGCCGATCCATGCGGCCTCGGACGCGGCGATGATCCGTGAACTGCGCCGGCTCAACGGAACGCCGCAGGTGCTCCTGGAGAACCGGGAACTGATGGAGCTGATGCTGCCGACGCTGCGGGCGGACTTCTCGCTCGTCGAGACCTATCGGTATCGTGAGCGGCCGCCGCTCGACGTCCCCATCACCATCTTCGGTGGGACCGAGGACCGGCTGGTACCACCGTCGGAACTCGATGAATGGCACGGGCTGTCACGTCGGGGATCGCGCCTGGAAATGTTCCCCGGCGACCACTTCTTCCTGCATTCTGCCGCGACCCGACTGGTGGCTTCGGTCGCCCAGGACCTGGGGCTGTTACCGCGCGCCTCACTCGTCCTTCAGGTCACGACGGGAGAACAGCAGACCGCCGAGTAGCGCGCCCACCACCCCGAGGCCGGTGATGATCGCCGCGCTCGACCAGTCGGGGCCGCCGGCGGGAGCCGGGGCCATGTGGAAGAAGACGGACGTGTCCAACAGCCAGTGACTGAGGTGGACGGTGCCTCCCGCGAACTCGACGAGGACCGACCAGGTCAGGTAGGCGTAGACGACCATCGAGGTGCGCCGTGGCCAGGCACCGAACGCCAGGGTGCCCAGACCCAGCAGGAGCAGCCCGGGCGGGACGACGTTCAGCCCGGCCGTGACCAGCGCACCTGGACGCACCGTGTCGTCCTGACCGGCCGTCCCCACCCAGGCTCCGACCCCCGCGAGCAGGCCGGCGGCGACGAGCAGAAGGCAGGACAGTCCCAGCCGTCCGGCGAGCCACGATGCCCGGCGCACGGGACGGACCAGAAGATTGTCCAGATGCCCCTCGGCCTCCTCGGCCCGGATGGCCGTGCTCTGCCCGGCGGCGACCAGCGCGACCAGGAGCGCGACGACGAGGAAGGTGAGGCCAAGGTAGAGNGCGGCGGACGACCCGTGTCCGCCGAGCCGTCCGATCGCCTGCTCGACGTCCTTCGAACCGGTGGCATCCTCCGTCGAGGACTCGGCGACCGCGCCGAGGAGCACGGAGAACGCGGTGATCACGGGCAGCCAGCCGAGCGCCACCGGCCGTTGCAGGCGCGCGGCGAACCTGGTCGGGCCGCCGAGCAGGGCCAGGCGGGGCCGTGCGGAGTGCCGGTCGGGCAGGGCCGCCGTCCCGACGTCACGGACGCCGACCAGGTGCAGGGCCAGGGCGGCGGCCCCGACCAGCAGGACAAGCGCGGGGAGCAGCGCCGTCGGATTCGGCTCGGTCAGCGGGCGGACCTGCTCGAGCCAGCCGAGCGGACTCAGCCACACCAGCCAGTGCACGCTCGGGTTCGAGTCGGCCACCATCCGCAGGGCGTACGCGACGCCCAGCACCCCGCCCGCCATCGCCGCGGCGGAACGCCGGGTGGCCATGAGCTGGCAGGCGAGGGCTCCGACGGCGAGGAACATCGCCGCGCCGGCCACGAGTGTGACCGAGAGGTACAGGCACTGGCCGAGGCCGAAGTCGACGGTGGAGCGCCGACCGACGGCGATCGTCCCCAGCGCGGTCAGCACGAACATGGCCGCCAGGCCCACGCCGAGCCCGGCGATCGCCTGACCGCCGGCACGGCGGCGCGTCGTCTGACCGGCCAACAGCAGCTCGTAGCGCCCGGACTCCTCGTCACCGCGCAGGAGACGGGTGGCGGTCAGCACACCCCACGCCGACCCGAGCAGGCCCACNATGCCGACGAAGCGCCAGGTGACCCATCCGTCGATGGTGTTGATGGCGTCCGCCTGGCCGAAAATCGCGTTCATGCCGGCGTTCGTCCCGTAGACGCGGGCCATCTGATCGCGTGCTGCCTGGGTGTCGTACTCCGAGGTGTAGGTGACGGTCTGCACGACGATGAACAGGGCGAAGACGAGGCCCCACAGCGCGCCCGACCGGGCGGCGCGGCGGGACACCTGACCGGCCACCACCAGCCGGGGACCGCCGCCGGCGGGTCGCAGAACGCCGGGTCGGGGGAGGGTCAGCTCGGTCATGTCCGGGCCTTCGCGGGGGCCGGGACCTTCCCGGCCGCCGGGGACTGGTCCGGCGCGGCGCCGTCCGGCCCGTAATGGGCGAGGAACAGCTCCTCCAGTGAGGGCTCGCGGCTGAGCAGCTCCCGCACGCCCGAGCCGGTGAGGGCGTCGACGAGGGGTTGGATCGGCCCCCTCAGGTCCAGCCGGGCGCGATGACCGTCCACCACCACCCGGGTCACGCCGGGCACGCGGGTCAGGTCGGGGGGCACACCGTCGAACGTGGCTTCGACCGTCAGGCTGGACAGGTGGCGCATCTCGCCCAGTGTTCCCATCTCGATGAGGCGTCCCTCGCGCAGGATGCTCACCCGGTCGCACAGTGCCTCGACCTCGCTGAGGATGTGCGACGACAGGAACACCGTCTGNCCGGCGTCGCGCGCCTCCCGCACGCTGCGCCGGAACTCCTGCTCCATGAGCGGATCCAGCCCGCTGGTGGGTTCGTCGAGCAGGAGCAGGTCCGGACGGCTCATCAGGGCGGCGATCAGGAGCACCTTCTGCTTGTTGCCCTTGGAGTAGGCCCGCACCTTCTTCGACGGGTCGAGGGCGAAGCGCTCGATCAGCTCGTCGCGGTAGGCGGCGTCGACCCTGCCCTGCACCCGTCCCAGCAGGTGCAGCGCCTCGGCTCCGGTGAGCGACGGCCACAGGTTGGCCTCGCCGGGAACGTACGCCAGGTGCCGGTGGGCCTCCACGGTCCGGCGCTGGCAGTCGTACCCGAAGATCTCGGCCCGCCCGGAGGTCGGCCGCGCGAACCCCAGCAGCAGCCGGATCGTCGTCGTCTTCCCGGCCCCGTTGGGGCCCAGGTAGCCGAGGACCTCGCCGCGGGCGACCTCCAGGTCGAGATCTCGCAGCGCGTGGAACTCGCCGTAACGCTTGCCGAGTCCGACGGCGCGGATAGCGGGTGCCGTCAAGATGTGCGCTCCTCTCGCGTCACCTTGGGGTCGCCTGGCATGTCCTCGTCTCCCGGGTCGTCGGCGGGTAAGTCGGGAACCGTCCAACGCTCCAGCGCGTGACGGACGTCGATGATCCGTGACTCGCCCCAGTCGACCGCCGGGTCGGGCTCCAGGAAGGCGGAGGCGATACTGGCGACGCCGAAGGCCGGAAGCGACCATTCGCCCGGCTCCGACGCGCCGAACGGGCGCGCCGTCATCCGCTGCGCGGCGATGTCCGGGTTGGACAGCGCCATCAGGAACAGCCCCCGCATGCTGGCGCCGAGCAGGCTTGCGAGCGTCTCGAAGGTGGNCGCGAGGCCGGGCCGCAGCCGGTAGCCGAACAGCGCCGCAAGNTGCTCCCAGGACCGCGCGACCCGGGTGGTGTGGTCCCGCTCGGACTGGGCGAGCGCCGCTCCGACCNCGTCACGCAGCTCACTGTCGGTCAGGCTCAGAAACGTCGCATGCAGCGCGACATACGTTCGCCAGTCCGCGGACTCGTAGACGATCTGGAAGTCGAGGAGAGCCAGCTCGCGGAACAGCGTGACGACGAGATCCCGCCGGAGCTCGGGTGTTTCGAACCAGTTCGGCCGCTCGGCGAGCACCCGTCGCAGCAGGGCCACCTCGTCGTGCTCGATCGTGGGGGTGGCGTGCCGGGCCAGCTCGCGCACCACNTCGATGACGAACAGGTCCTTGTACGGCCAGCGACGGTAGACGGCGCTGCGCGAGACACCCGCGTCCCGGATGACGTCTTCCATGCTGATGTGGTCCAGGCTCACCGTCAGCCCGGTGCGGTTCACCATGTCCACGGCCGCACGCAGCATCCGCCGTTCGGTCTCCTGCCCCGACCGGCGGCGACTTCTGCGGCTCAGGCCGCTCAGCTCCCGGGGCTGGGCCCCGCTCCTCGTCCCGTCCGGAGACATCGCAACCTCTGAACTCTGAAATCTGAACTCTGAACTTGGAACTTGAAGTTCCATGTCCGGTGCACAGCAACCTAGCATTGACGACTGGTGATCGGCAACCACGATGCGTTTCGCCGGATGGCGCGTCATGCGCGCGGCGAGGCCTTCCCGCGGCGAGGCCTTCCCGCGGCCAGGGCCGCTGTGTCAGGCCAGAGCCGAACGTCCAGGTGAAGGGGGACATTCGCCGCTGTCCGGGGCCTGTCCATCGGCCGAACATGGANGGTGCCGGGGTGCCCAGCCGGGTCTCGGAGCGCTGACCCCGCTCGACGTCAGCTGGACATGACACATCGGGTGTTCGCCGGAGGGCAGGATGGGCGCCAAGACAGTTCACGAGGTCGAGTACAAGTACGAGGTCGGACCGGCCTTCAGCGCGCCGGCCTGGGACCGGNTGGCCGGGGNGGCGGAGGNGACCGCTCCCCGGACCGTGACGTTGGACGCTGTCTACTACGACTCCGACGACCTGCGGCTGGCGCGTAACCAGATCACCTTGCGCCGCCGCACCGGCGGTCACGACGCGGGCTGGCACCTGAAGTTGCCGGNGCGCTCCGACGAACGACTCGAGGTCCAACGACCGCTCAACGACTCCGCGGTCCCTCCCGGCGACCTGGCCGACCTGGTCCTGATCCACGTGCGCCCGAGCGACCTGCGGCCCATCGCGAAGATCACAACCGAGCGCACGGTGTGGCGGTTGCGTGATGCCGGCGGCCGGGACCTCGTCGAGATCGCCGACGATCAGGTCCACTCGGCGACCTTCGGTTCGACCACCGAACTACAGGCGTGGCGGGAGATCGAGACCGAGCTGATCGGCGACACCGACCCCAAGATCCTGGACCTGGCCGGCCGGACGCTGATCGAGGCGGGTGCCGCCCCGGCGGGGGACGCGTCGAAACTGGCCCGGGTGCTGGGCACGAGCCCACGCCCGACGTCCACCGACCGCGGCCGCACGCGGCTGCGGGGCAGGTCCCCGGCGGGCGCGGTGATCCGCGCCTACCTGGTCAGCCAGGTGGACGCGCTGGTCGAGGCCGATCCACGGGTGCGCCTCGACGAGCCCGACTCCGTCCACCGGATGCGGGTCGCCTGCCGGCGGCTGCGCAGCACGCTGCGCACCTTCGCGCCGTTGTTCGACCCCGACGTCGCCGAGGACCTCGCCGGCCGGTTGCGTGACCTGGCCTCGGCCCTGTCCGGCAGCCGTGATCGCGAGGTCATGCTCGAGCACCTCACCGCCGAGCTCGCCGCGCTGCCCGCCGACCTGGTGGTCGGCCCGGTCGCCGAACACATCGCCGGGCAGCTGACCGCCGACCTCGCCCGCTCCCGCGAGGAGACGCTGGCGGNCCTGCGGGCAGAGTCCTACCTACGGCTGGTCACCNATCTGCGCGCATTCGTCACCACACCCTACGAAGGCGCCGCGGCCCGGCCCGCCCGTGACGTCCTGCTCCCACTCGCCCACCGGGCGGGCCACAAGCTCGCNCGCCGGGTCACCGCCATCGAGGCCACCCCGCCCGGCCCGGCCCGCGACCTTCTCTACCACCAGGCCCGCAAGCAGGCCAAGCAGGTGCGCTACGCCGCCGAGGCCCTCGTCCCGCTCTACGGCACCGACGCCCTCGCCGTCGCGGCCTTCGCNGAACAGGCGCAGAACCTTCTCGGTGACCATCAGGACGCGATCGTCGCCACCGGCCTGCTGCGTCGATGGGCCGCGCAGGTCTCCCACGAACGCGACGGCGATCCACTGACCTACGGCGTCCTGCTGGGTATCCAGATCAGTCGGCTCCGTGCCGCCGAGCGGGACTTCGCCGCCCTGTGGAGCCAGCTGCGCCGCTCCCCGGTGCGCCGCTGGCTGCGCTGACCGGACGGCTGGGCGACGGCGGGCGACGGCGGGCGACGGCACCGTGCCGAACGTCTCGCCCTTGCCCGCCGTCCGACTCCCTGCACATCCCGTCCGGGGTGTGCAGGATCGGGCCACAAGCAAAATCTGCTCGTGGAGTCAGGCCACCCCGAGGGGGCGTTGCGATGACCTGTGATGTCGATAGCAAACGTGCGGGCGAATCCGAATGTTCGGCCGATCTGACCGTCGCCCTCACGACCTTGCGGGACGATCTGATCCGTTATTCGGAAGATCACGCGGTGGATCTGTCGCGGGTGTACCCGGGGCATGTGCGTAGCGCGGAGAACCTGCTGCACTATGTGGCTCTGCGGGAGCACGACGTCCGCGAGCTGCAGGTCCGGCTTTCCGAGGCCGGACTGTCCTCTCTCGGCCGCGCGGAGGGTCACGTCCGGGCCACGATCGAGGCGGTGCTGCGCGCCCTGCGCGCGCTGGACGGCGAGGCGACCAGCCCGCCAACCGGTGACTGGCTCACCTTCGCGCAGGGACGCCAGCTACTGACGGCGAACACCGACGCCCTGTTCGGTCCGCCACCGGTCGGCCGCACGGCGCGCATCATGGTGACGCTGCCGGCGGCCGCCGCGGACGACTACGGGCTGGTCCGCGAGCTCGTCGAACGCGGTATGGACTGTGCGCGGATCAACACCGCGCACGACGGCCCGCCCGCCTGGAATCAGATGATCGACAATGTCCGCCGGGCCGCGGCCGAGACCGGTCGATCCTGCCTGGTCGCGATGGACCTCGCCGGCCCGAAGCCTCGTACCACGGTCGCCGACGGCGACGAGCCGCACCGCCTGCACGCGGGTGACGAACTGCTCCTCGCCCGCGATCCGGAGCCGACGGGGCCAGCGCAGCCGACGGGGCCGGCGAGGTCGGCGTCGGGTCGCAGGGTGCGTCGGGTGGGCTGCACCCTCCCGCTGCAGAACGTGCACGTGGGCCACCGCGTGTGGTTCGACGACGGGAAGATCGGCGCCGTCGTCATCGCGACCGAATCGGACGCCCTGCGCCTGCGGGTGACCGACGTCGCTCCGAAGGGACGACGACTGCGTGCCGGGAAGGGCATCAACCTGCCCGACAGCACGCTGCCCATCCCCGCGCTCACCGACAAGGACGTGGCCGATCTCGGCTTCGTCGCGGCGAACGCCGACATCGTGTCGCTGTCCTTCGTCCGTCGACCACACGACGTGGAGGACCTGCAGTCCCGGCTGGCCGCGCTCGGCCGCGACGACCTCGGCATCATCATCAAGATCGAGACCCTGCAGGGCTTCGAGCACCTGCCCCAGATCCTGCTCACCGCGCTGCGCGACCGGCGGGTAGGCGTGATGATCGCCCGCGGGGACCTGGCCATCGAATGCGGCTATCGCCGGCTCGCCGAGTTGCAGGAGGAGATCCTCTGGCTGTGCGAGGCCGCGCACGTCCCGGTGATCTGGGCCACCCAGGTTCTCGACCAGCTCGCCCGCACCGGCCAGCCCACCCGTGCCGAGATCACCGACGCGGCGATGTCCGAACGGGCGGAGTGCGTGATGCTCAACAAGGGGCCCTACGTCGCCGACGCCGTCGCCCTGCTTGCCGACCTGCTCGGTCGGATGGGCGCCCACCAGCACAAGAAGTCCTCCCTGATGCGCCGGCTGCGCTCCTGGCAGGCGGAGCCGAAGGTCCCGCTCTGACGGCCGCCGCTGGCCGGCCGCCGGTTCTCGGGTCGGCCAGGTCCGGATGGCACCGAGTGCGGGCGGGTCCTCAGGAGCTCAGGCGGCGGTAGCGGGCAAGACGGCGCACCCCGTCCGCGGCGGGGCGGCCGGTGCAGGGCTCCAGGGCCGCCTCGAGCCGGGTGCGGACGGTGGACCGGTCGAGATGCATGCCTATCGCGACCAGACCGCTGGGATTTCCGGTCCCGGGCCTGGCCGCGACGTGGATCTGGCGTCCGACGACATTCACGACGTGGCCGCGCAGGCTCCGCCCGGTGTCCACGGTCACGGTGCCCTTGAGCCGGTACATGTCCGCGGGCAGGTCCTCAAGCANGTCGACCAGCCGGCCGGGATCGACCGGGCCGGTGGCGGGAACGGTCACCGCGTTGACGCGCGGGTGCGGCTCGCCGTCGTGGTCGCCGTCGTGGTCGTGCCGGGCCAGGGCCGCGAGCGGGAGTTCGTCGACCGGGTCGTGCGGGCTGGCGGCGTCGAACACGAGGACCGGGTCGATGCGGCCATGGGTGGTCTCGACGACGTGGGCGTGGGGGTTGCTCGCGCGAATCCGGCCGGCGATCCGCGCCACCGTCTCGGCGCGGTGCGCCGGCGGAACCCGGTCAGTCTTGTTGATCAGGACGAGTGAGGCCGACGCGAACCGGGCCGGCGGTAGGCCGCCCGTGTCGACGGTGTCGAAGTAGGCGGCGGCGTCGACCACGTCGACGAGACCGCCGGGGCGTACGCGGTCCACGCCGCTGAACCGGATGAGCCTGGCGAGATGCGGCGGGTCGGCCACGCCGCTGGCCTCCACGATCACCGCGTCCAGCCGCAACCGCGGATGGGTCAGTTTCGCCAGCGCCTGGTCCAGGCCGTCCGTGTCCGGCAGGCAACACAGGCAGCCACCCGCGATCGAGGCCGGCTCGTCCACCTGGCCGGTGACCAGTGCGGCATCGACGTTGATCGCGCCGAAGTCGTTGACCACCACCCCGAGGCGCGCCCCAGGCGCCTGGAGCAGGTGGTTGAGCACCGTCGTCTTTCCCGCGCCCAGGTAGCCGGTAAGCGCGATCACGGGTACCCGCACACCCATCCCTGCCCGCCTCCCCCTCCCGGGCCGCACCGCGCCGGTGGCGCGATCCGCATCGCCTGGTGCGCGGATCCCGGGCTCGGGCCACGAAGACTATCCACCCGGGCCGGCCGTCGACCCGGCGGCCACGAGCCGCCCCGCCCCGGGTGCTTCACAAATGGGAACCTCGCGGGGAGCCATAAGGCCCCGCNACCAGAGTGGAAAAGCATCGCCGAGCCCGAAGGTTGTCGTCGGATTGCTTGCTAGGATCGGCGCGCGGGCGGCAGCGCCGAGGCCCGGCGGTCGAGAAGTCCAGTCGTGACCGGCGTCCGCGGATACTCCGGAAGGAAATTCCCGTGAGCAGCAAGCTCAACTGGCTCGTCTGCAAGGTCGGCTGCATCGAGTGCGGCATGATAGAGGACCCGGCGCTGAGAATCATCGGAGTGTATGCGGACGAGCAGGAAGCCATTGCCACCGCCCGCAGTACCGCCCAGACGATCGCGCAACGTTGGGGGATGACCAATCCCGACGAGCCGTACCCGGTGAACGCGACCGAGATGCTGGGCTCGCGAACGGGCGCCGGCTGGATGTGGACACCCGCGGACCACGAGCAGGTCTTCGCGGTGCAGGTCCCGTCCTGACAGCTCGGTTGCCTGCGGGTGGCGGCCCTGTATCGATCCGCTTCCGGACCCGGCCGAGGCGGTTATCCTGCGGTGGCGGTTTTGAGTAGCCGGCCGCTGCCGTCGTAAAATCGTAGAACGGGCGCCCTTGACTGCAGCCAGTGCCGGACCGCGTACTTGTCGGTCGGTTCAGGTCCGTCCACCTGAACGGATCGCATGATGAAGAAGCCGTCCTGGATCGGGACCTGAATCGTCTGCCCGTCGGGCGTGGTCGCCGTGATCCGTGCGACCTCGGTGCTCACCAGTCCACCGGCGGTGTGCACCCTTCGTGGGTCATCAGGCCTGTCCAGCCCGCCAAATTCGTGGCTGCCGGAAACGTCGATGGATACGGGGTCAGGGGCGGAGCGAGTGGGCGCCGTGATGCTCATAAACCCATAGGCCAGTGAGATGTCCGGCCGGCCGGCGGCGTCGAGCGGGATCTCGCACTCGGTCGTTGTTGAGTCAATGGCCAGCAGCACACTCATACTGATCCCCACATTGTCGCGGACCGCCGCTCGCGGGATCAGGCCGAAGGTGGGGGACCGGGCCGGATCCGCTTTGCCGGGACCTGACTGCGCGCATTCCAGGGGGATCNCAGCCTTCTCGGCCGGGGAGAGGTGAACGGNCGTGTTCGTGGAGCTGGTGATCGTGTGGCTGGGGGGTGGCGCGGCCGGGAGCAGCGACACGTGATCGTCGCTGCCCGTCCTCGTACCGCCGAAGGCGACCGCGGCGCTGGTCACGGCGGCCGCGAACACCGTGACCAGCAGGATCGTCCGCCTCNCTGCCCGGCGTCGGCGTTCCCCGGAGACCCGCGCCTCGACGCTGGTCCAGATGTGCTCCGAGGGATGTGCACGCAGATCCCCGGCCGCCGCGCGCAGCCACGCGGCGGTGGTCTCGTCGGTTGTCATGCGGAACCTCCCGTCATCGATCCAATTTCATGTGCCGCGGTGCCATGGGCCGCAGCGTCGGACGCCGCGGTGTCCTGCGCCGATGTCACCTGCTGGTGGTGACGCCCCTGATCGGGCGGCTTCGGCGACTCGGCCCACTCGGAATGNAGCGCGGGGTGCAACCGCAGCTTCGCCAGTCCCCGGGATGCCTGGCTCTTCACGGTCCCGACCGACCGGCCGAGCACCGTGGCCACCTGATCCTCGGAAAGGTCGTCGCAGTAGCGCAGGACGACCACCGCACGCTGGCCCGGCGGCAGCGTGGCCAACGCCGCGGCCAGCCCGGCCCGGTCCTCCACCGCGGTAAACCCACCGCCGTGCCCGGCCGCCTCCGGCACCGTCGCCACGAGATCCTCGGCCACCCGTCGCCGGCTGAACCGCCGCCTGTTCGCGTTCACCAGGATGCGGCGTACGTACGCGTCCGGATGGTCGCTGTCGCGGACCCGACGCCACGCCACAAACGCCCGCGCGAGCGCGATCTGGGTCAGGTCCTCCGCCTCCGTGGCATCCCCGCAGAGCAGGTAGGCCAGTCCCAGCAGCCGCGGCAGCCGCGGTGCGAAGAACTCGCGGAATTCCCGGTGTCTGTCCTCATCCATGCGCCCCTCCACAGCCACCCAGATCCCGCCGAGTGGCCCGCGGGTTGCTCCGTCGGGAAACTTTCGTCCCATTCGCCGGCGGCGGAGCCGGCGACCAGCGAAGACTCGCTGGTCGCCGCGGCGGGACGGGGGCTACCTTCGTCGAAACGAGGTGAGTGCCAGGTGCGCACGAACCCGACGGCTCCACGGGATCTCTGCCCGGAGTTGCCGGCTGACCCTGGTCACCAGGGTCCAGGCTTTGTCGGACTGCTGTGGCCTGGCCGGCCCTGGGGCGAACACCGCGGCTTCATGGACCGCGACAAGGTCCGCGACCGGTTCCGCGAGACGTGACGACGCGTGGCTTTCCGTCGCGGCGACAAGATCTTTCCCGGTGTGGCTGCGCACTAGGGGAATACCCGCGTCGACCAGCCGGTCGACCATCTCCTGGCGCGCCCCCTCGATGCGCGCGGAAACGTCGCTGTTCCCGCGTCTCCGGCGGGCCCGGATCGTCTTGGCGACCGGGACGGCGCCGACCACGAGCAGCGCCGCGCCGACGACGACCGGCAGAGCGACGAGGACCGGCGGCCAGTCACCGTCGCGTGCCTCGGTGTTTTCGGCGTCGTCGGTACCGCCGGACCGGTGGGGCAGGGAACCGGGCACCTGCCCCGCCTGGGATGCTCCGCCGGCACCTCCCGCCGCGGACGGCGGACCGCCGGCCGGGTCGGGGTCCGGGCGCGGTAGTGGCTGCGCGTCGGCCCGGTCGTTGCGGGGGGATGGGTCGAACGACACCCAGCCGGACTCCTTGAACAGCACTTCCGCCCAGGCGTGGACGTCGCGGCCGGTGATGCGGAACTCGCCGGACTGGGCGTCGGGGCGCGGCGCGAGATACCCGAAGACCACCCTGGCCTCGTAGCCGAGTGAGCGGACCATGACCNCGAACGCGCTGGCGAACTGTTCGGAGGTGCCGCGACGGTCGGCGAGGAGCCGGCTGATCTGGTAGAGACCGTGTCCCGCCGGGGCATCGACGCTGTCGTCGTAGCGGTACTGACCGCTGCGGAGAAACAGGTCACGGACCGCCTGCACCTGCGCGAGCGGAGTACGCGCGGACGCCGCGGCCCGGTCGGCGGCGTCCCGGACAGCCCGGGGAACGTCGTAGTCGGCCCGCTCCGTCATCCGGACCGGAACATCGACGGCCAGGCGGTCGTCGTCGTCGACGACCGGGACCGCACCGACGACCGAGTAGCTGGCGGGCACGGGTCGGTCGGACGGCACGACGATGTCACCCGTCGACGGGTCCACCCCCATGCCGCTGACGGACAGCCGCAGGGGGCGTCCCAGGGCCGGAAGCCAGGTGAGAGACCCTGGCTTCACAACGGTGACGCCGATCTCCTCCTCGCGGCTGGGCACCGTGACCGGTGGCGACGGCAGCCGCTGGTCCGCTCGCCGGTACGCGGCGGAGGCCGTCCAGTAGACGCCGTCGAAGTCCGTCAGGGTGACGGCACGCAGCTTGTCCACCGCCGTCGCGGAGTGGACAACCAGCTCCGGACCAAGGTCAGGGTCCTTGCCGTGCGCCAGGGCCGGGAACGCGACGAGTGGGTTGATGGTGGAGCGCGGTGTCACGGGCTGGGCGACGAGCGACTGGGCGTCGAAGCGAGCGGTGTCGCCCGAGCCACCGGGCACGATCGGCACGAACAGCAGCGCCAGGACTATGGCTGTGAGGGCGGCCGCCGGCGGAGCGAGACCCCGAAGGATCTTCACGGCCCGGCCGGGTCCGGGCCCGGGCCGGGTGCCGGCGAGGCGTGGACCGGCCGGCACCCCGCGCCGACCTCCCCTGCCGGACGTCCGGCCGGGCGTCCGGCCGAACATCGTCGTCGACGCCTCGCGCCAGCCGCCCGCCATGATCTGTCGGGTGGCAAGCTGCGCCGCCACGACCAGTGCGAAGCCGGGTCCGAGCCAGCCCGCGGGGGGGCCGATGGAGGCGCCGACCGCCAGGCCGACCACCGCACAGACCAGCGGGGGAAGGGCGGGCAGCAGGGCGTTGCGCCGGCGCTGGACGAGTTCGGCGCTGAGCAGGGCTGCGACCCCCACGGCCAGGACGACCGCGGCGAGCTCCGGTCCTTTCGCCTGCACCGGCAGGCCGCTGGTCAGCAAGCGGCGGGGCCCGTCGAGGACGTGGCGGCCCGGCGTGAGCACCACCAGCACGTAGGCGATCAGGCCGGCAGCCGCTGTTGCCGTGCGGGTCGCGGCGGTGAGCCGGGTGCGGACGAACAAGATCCCGCTGAGTCCGACCGGCACCACGACCCCGCCGAGGATCGCCAGGTCGAACCGTCCGATGGCGCCGTCCGACCGGTAGCCGCCGAACACCGGCGCGAACACCAGGCCGCTGAGGAGGGACAGCGCGGCGGACAGCGCCGTCGAGAGCACGACGTCCAGGCGACCGCCCCGCTGTTCGGCGGGGACGCGGACGGAGCCGGCACGGGAGGCGGAGCCGGCACGGGAGGCGGAGCTGGCACGGGAGGCGGAGTCAGGAACGGAGGCGGCGGTCACGAGGCGCCCAACCGGCGCCATGCCGCGACGGCGTCGACGGCAGTCGGAGCGCGCAGCACGACCGCGCCGGGGCGTGGCAGGGCGGTGGGCCGCTCGAGGTCGGCTCGGAGTGAGATCACGACGACCAGTGCGTGCCGGCCAAGCCGGGACAGCAACGGGGCAGTGACCCCGTCGTCATCGCCGGTCACGACGACGACGCACCCGCCGGGGTCGATCCGGTCCACGGCGCGCAGGACCACAGGGGCCGTCTCGCCCTGGACCGGGCGGGCCGCGGCGAGACGGTCCAGCGGGTCGGCGGCGACCGGAGCGCCGGTGTCGTTCTCGCCGATGATCCGCAACGTTGCGGGCCGCCCCCGGGAGGCGGCGCCGAGCACCCCGCCGAGGGTGAACGAGGCGGCGACCTCGACGGCCTCCTCGAAGCGTGCCTCGTCGAGCACCGACGCGCGCGCGTCGAGTACCACCGTGACCGTGGGCTCGTCGGCGTCGATGTGTTCCTTGACCATCAACGTGCCGGTGCGTGCGCTCTGCTTCCAGTGGATGTGGCGCGGGTCGTCGCCCAGGGTGTACGCCCGCAGCGACGAGAACGCCGCCGTGCCCGCCGTGGCCGTGCCCCGTACCTGTCCTTCGACGTCGAGGACGACACCCGCCGGCGGGTGCTGGAGCGGATGTACCCGTGGCCGCACCCAGACGGTCAACTGGCCCTCGACCAGACGGGACCGGCGAAACAGGCCGAGNGGATCCCGGCGCTCGACCGTGACCGGGCCGAGCACGAGCGTGNCGCGTCGCGCTCCGGGCACGGGATACTGCACGGTTCGCCGGGAGCCGGGAGCCACCGTCTCGATCCCCAGCTCAAGCGGCTCACCATCGATCCGCTCGACGGCCACCAGGCGCGGCGCCGGCCACCGGGAGTCGTTGCGGGCGACCAGCCGGCCGAGCGCGAACTCGCCGACCGTCAGCCGGTCGGGCAGCACCGTGCGGCTGACCGTGAGCTGGGGTCGCACCAGCACGGTCGCGGCGGCGAGCAGCGCAGTCGTGGCGGCGGTCACGGCGAGGCCGACGAGCATCGGGTATCCCGCCGCGACCCCCAACGCATACGTTCCGACCACCGCACCGAGGAATCCCCATCCGACGGGCGTGACCACGGCGGCCGTCGCCCGTGCCGCGTCCGCCGCCCGGGTGGCCGTTGACGTCGCCACGAGCTAGTTCGCCTGGGTTCGGGTCGGCGCCGGGACGCTTGCGAGCACGTCGTCCAGGACGTCGGTCACGGAGATGCCGCGGACGTCGGCGTCGGCCGTGAGCAGGAGCCGATGGGCCAGCACCGGCCGGGCGACGGTCTTGATGTCGTCGGGGACGACGTACCCGCGTCCCTGGCCGTAGGCGAGCGCCTGCGCGGCTCGCAGCCAGCCGATACTGCCTCGGGGGCTGACTCCCAACCGCAGCTCGGGTCGTGTCCGTGTCCTCGCGGCGAGGGTCGCCACGTACTGCACGATCGAGGGCGAGGTGTGTGCCTGCCGGACCGCCGCGACGAGCTGGCTCACCACCTGGGGCGAGGTGACCGGCTCGAGATACGCGGCGGCCCCGGCCGAGTCGGCTCCGGTGAGTATCGCCATTTCCGTCGCGAGATCAGGGTAGCCCACCGAAAGGCGCATGAGGAAGCGGTCCAACTGCGCCTCGGGCAGCCGGTAGGTGCCTTCCATGTCGATAGGATTCTGGGTTGCGACGACCATGAACGGCAAGGGGACCTGGTNGGTCTCGGCGTCCACGGTCACCTGCCGTTCCTCCATGACCTCCAGCAGCGCCGACTGTGTCTTCGGGGAGGCCCGATTTATCTCGTCGCCGATGACGACATTGGCGAAGACCGCGCCCGGGCGGAACTCGAAGCGGNCGATGTCGGATCGCCACATCGATATTCCGGTGATGTCCGAGGGAAGCAGGTCGGGGGTGAACTGGACGCGCTGCGACGTGCCGCCGATGGTGGCGGCAAGCGCCTTGGCCAGGGAGGTCTTGCCGACGCCCGGGACGTCTTCGACCAGCAGATGGCCGCCGGCGAGCAGGCACGCGACCGCGAGTCGGACCACCTCCGACTTGCCGTGCACAACTCGTTCGACGCTGGCGACGATGGCGTCGTGTATGTGCGCGAAGGTCGCCCCGCTGCCGCCCGGATAGGCGATATCGCCAGGCGAACCGAGTGGCGGGTAGGCGGCTTCCGGCTGGGAAGTATAGGTCATCGTTCCCTCATGTGAATATGGTCCGGGGCGTTCAGTGGCCGTCGGCGACCAGGCACTGCGGCGAGTTCGCAGCGGCCGGGGGCGGTGTTCCGGTGGTCGTCACCAGCGCGGCGACGGAAAAGCAGTGCACACTGCCGTCGAGATTGCCGGAGCGCCAGGACTTCTGGTCCCGTTCTACTTCGAAACCATTGTCGCTGCCATCGACGTAGACAAGGTACCCTTTGATTCCGAGTGGTTCCCCTTTGCCGCCGAAGGACACCTCGACGATTCCCGGGCTGGGCGAGTCGGCGACGAACGGGATCGGCAGGAGGAACGGAACCGTCGCTGGAGCTCTCGCTGGTGCCGGCGTCCGGCCCTGCAGCGCCAGCCCAATCCCGGAGCCGGCACCCACGATCGCGACGGCCAGCACGGCCGCCGGCAGCCGCCACGGCCGCCGGCGCCGGCCGTGGGCGGCGGCCGCATCCGCGGCCGGCCGGGGCGGGGCGGGAACGGTGGCGTCCGCGGTCGCCAGCGGTTCCCCTCGGCGCGGGCGGGAACTGTCGCCGGGCGCCACGGTGGGGCCGTTCGTCCGGCCCGCCTGTGCCGTCGGCTGGGCGGGTGCCAGGGCGGCGGCGGACAGCGCGCCGACCAGCTCGTGGGCCGTGGGCCGAGCTTCCGGCGCCTTGGCGAGGCAACTGTCGACCGTCGCCCACAGTGGTTCGGACAGGTCGGCGGGCCGCGTGGGAGGCAGCTCGAGATGCGCCCGAAGGAGAGCCGCATCGTTGTCGCCGTCGAAGGGTCGCCGGCCGGCGAGCAGTTCGTAGGCCATGACTCCGAACGAGTAGANGTCGGAGGCGGAGGTCGCCGGGCGTCCGGCCGCCAGTTCCGGCGCCAGGTAGGCCGTCGTCCCCATCAGCCGGGTGGCTCTGGTGAGCGAGGAGTCGCCGGCGGCCCGCGCGATCCCGAAGTCGGTCAGCCGTGCCACCAGCTGCGCGGCGCGGCGTTCGACGAGCACGTTTTCCGGCTTGACGTCGCGGTGCACGATGCCGGCGTCGTGGACGGCCGCCAACCCGTCGGCCACCTGGGCGAGCAGCGCGACTGCCTCCGCCTCGGCGAGGCCGCCGGCCGCCATCGTCCCCCGCAGGTCCTCGCCGTCGACGAGATCCATGACGATCGCCAACGTCTCACCCTCGGCGACCAGATCGTGGACCCGGGCCACATTGCGGTGCCGCACCCTGGTCAGCGTGGTCCGCTCCCGCAGGAATCTGGCGACGGTCTCCGGCTCGTCCGCCAGGTCGGAGCGCAGCACCTTCACCGCGACGGGCCTGCCGTTGTCGCGACGCCGTCCCCGCCACACCTGGCCGGTGGCACCCCGACCGATCCTGCTGTCAAGCAGGTAGTTGCTGCCGAGCGCCCGCCCACCGGCGGGGGTCGGGACCACCGGCAGCGGCGCGGTCGGCGGTCGAGTCTCGAGCTGGTCGTAGGCGCGAGCCAGGAGCGCGGCGAACTCGCCCGCCGTCGCCGGTCGCTGCCGTGGATCGGTCGCCATCCCCCGGCGGACGACGTCCTGGACCGCGGCGGGGACGCCGCACCCCGCGAGATCGGGAGCCGGGCCGGTGAGCATCCGCAGCACAAGGTCCTGGTCCCCGGCGCGGTCCGCGTACGGGACCCGGCCCGACAGGAGCGTGAAGACCGTCGCGGCGAGGGCGTACACGTCGGAGGCGATGGTCCAGTCGGCCCCGCCGAGCACCTCCGGCGGCCGGTAGCCGACCGTCGGCCCGGGTCCGTCGTCGGCCAACGCGGGTAGCAGCGGGGGTGCCAGCGCGACAGCCTCCGCGGGCCCGGTCAGCAGGTTCGCGGGGGTGATGTTGCCGTGCAGCAGCTCGTCGGCATGCAGGGCGTCGAGGCCGGCCGCGCCGCCGACCGCGGCGCGCAGCACCACGGCCGCGGGCAACGGTCCCTCGGCACGCAGCCGGTCATCGATCGATCCCGTCGCCCGCTCGCTGACCAGAAAGCAGGTGCCGTCGTCGGCGCGCCCGACCTCCAGCACGGGCCAGAGGTGGGGGTGGGCCGGAAGTGCCAGAAGATCCTCGGCCTGGTCGAGGAAACGGCCGAGGACGGGTTGGTCGAGGCGGCCGAGGAGGTGTACCGCCACGGCGAGGTCGTCGGCGAGCCGCGTGGCGGCGATCACCGGGCCCAGCCGACCGGCGGCGAGGGTCCTCTCGACGCGGTATCCGGGTAGTACGGGCGCCGGGCATGCGGCCGCCGTCTCCTGTGGTCTCACGGTCGAAACGTGCCCCCGTCCACGCATCGGCTCGGACTGCGCCCGGCGGTGGTCGGCGCGCGTGACTACGACCGGGTACTCGTCCTGGCTGCGGCCGTCCCGCCACGCTGCGCCGACGGTGGCGAATGCACTAGCGGAATGCTGCGAGTCAGAAAGTAGCGTGGCCGCGCCGGACCGCCGCAGGGTGGCGCCGGAGAGCGACCGCGTCACTGTCCCGCCACGGCTTTGGCCGACCCGGGTGTGCCCGCGCGGTCCTCGGGCCAGTCGACCGCCGGCTCCCGGACCGGGTCCAGCACCTGCACGAGCTCCGGGTTTCCTCGGGCCACCAGCAGGGCCCGACCGGGAGGCCACCGCCCGAACCCCGAACGTGGCAGCCGGAGGTCGAACACCTCGCCGTCCACCGGCGACGTGGGGCACAGCAGCAGCCCGGAGCGGGACCGTAGGGCGCCGGCGACCCAGCCCCGGTAGCGGCTCGCGATCAGGTCCTCGGTGGTGCCGGCGGCGACGAGGATCGAGCCGCTGTCGCGTGCGGTCCGCAGGAACCGTTCGAGGAGGGCCGCNGCGCCTGCGTCGCCGACCAGCTCGGCGTCGTCCACGACCACCGCTACCGGCCTTCCCGACGTTGCGCACTCGTCCACGTGCCGGGCCAGATCGTCCGCGCGGTGGCAGACCTCCACCACCCCGGGCAGCGCGGCAAGGCCCCGCAGCGGCGACTGTCGGGGAGCGGCCAGGACGACGGGCAGCTCACCGTCGACCCGGCCGCGCAGGGTCTCGATGATCGAGACGAGCGCGCTGCTCCGGCCCGATCCCACCGGACCCGCCACGACGAAGCTGCCGCCGAGCGCGCTGAGATCGACGTCGATCGGCGCGAGATGGTCACCGCCGACCACCGGCGTGCAGACGGCGTGACCCGCGGCCGGCGTGGCATACGCCGCCCGTGCCACCAGCGGAGTTGCCACGTCGCGCAGTCTGATCCGCTCGGGCAACGGGTCGAGTCGTCGCGGTCGTCGGTGCTCGGGCGTGCTCTCCCAGCGACGGCGGGCCTCGGCGGCGAGGTCGACGACGGCGGCGGCGTCGGAGCAGACGACCTGCACCTGCTCACCGGTGGCCGCCCACACCGCGCGGCCGGCGGGCATCCCCCGGGGCACGCGCCGGCGGTCCAGGCCGTAGACGGCGAAGTCCTCGTGGTCGGCCTGGCGCAGCACCAGCCGGGACTCGACCATGCCGCTGATGCGGTAGCTGAACCCGGAGCGGTCCGTGCTGAGGACGACGAACACCCCGGCGGACGGGCCATGACGCAGCAGCCGCTCGACGGCGTCGACGAGGCGACCGCCGTCGGTGTCGGCGTACCGAGCGTGAAACCCCTCGAGCTGGTCCAGCAGGACCACCAGGTACGGAAGCTGATCGGCCGGAGGTGCACAGGCGCGTTGCTCGGCCAGCGATCCCTGCCCGGCGGCGGCGAGCTGGCGCTGCCGGCGGGTGATCTCGCGGTCGAGGAAGGCGAAGAGTCGGTCGAGGCGGGCCAGGTCGGTGCCATCGACGACCGCGCCGGTGTGCGGCAGGGCGGCCAGGCCCCGCATGGCACCGTTCCCGCAGTCGATCGCGTAGAGGTGCACGTCCGCCGGGCTGCCGGTCTCGGCGAGGCCCGCGGCCAGCGTGCGCAACACGGTCGACCTGCCGCTGCGGACGGTCCCGGCGACAGCCAGCGCGCCGGTCCGTTCCAGATCGACGACAAAGAGGTCCTGAACCTGGTCCGCCGGCCGGTCCGCGAGCCCCAGCGCCACGGCAACCGGCGAGTCGCCACGTGGCACCGCCGCAAGGTCGGTTCTGGTCAGCAGCTCGGGCAGCGGGGGCAACCAGGGCCGTCGCGGTTCGGCCGCCCCGGTCTGCCGGGCGGCCGCCCGGACGTCGTCGATGATCACGTCGAGGTCGGTCCGGCCGGTCTGATCAGCCCGCTGCGGCTGCGATGGTGCACCGCCGGCGTCGGCGAGTCGCCGGGGCACGACCCGCGCTGGCCCGGCGGCGAGTGCGGCAGCCGGCCTGGGCCAGCCGACGCGCGCGGTCTGGAAGGCCGTCAGCTCGCGATGGCCGGTGCGCAGGTAGGCCCGGCCAGGTGTGCGGCTGGAGAGGTGGGCCGCGTCCGGCACGTCGACGACGTCGGTGCTGTCGGCCTGGCTGGTGACCCGCAGGCAGATCCGGAGGTTGACGTTGGCCCGCAGCTCCGGGGTGACCACGCCGGCCGGTCGCTGGGTGGCGAGGATCAGGTGCACGCCCAGGCTGCGGCCCCGCATGCCGATGCCGACCAGTCCCGGCACGAAGTCGGGTACCTCCTCGACGAGGGTCGCGAACTCGTCGACGACGATGACCAGCCGCGGCAGCCGCCCGGCCCCCGACACCCACAGCTCGTCCACGTCCTTGGCGCCGGCCGCCGCCAGCAGCCGTTCGCGGCGACGGAGTTCGGCGCTCAGCGACTCCAGCACCCGGCCGGCATGGTGACCGTCCAGGTCGGTCACGAGGCCGACGCAGTGGGGGAGCGCCGCGGCGGTGGCGAAGGCGCTGCCACCCTTGTAGTCCACGAGCAGAAACGTCAGGGCCTCCGGGGNGTTGCCCAGGGCGAGCGAGGCGACCATCGTCTGGAGCAGTTCGGACTTGCCCGATCCGCTGGTGCCCGCGACGAGCGCGTGCGGTCCGTCGCGGCGGAGGTCGGCCGTCAGCGGACCGTCCACACCGACGCCGAGCAGCATCTCGGTCGACTGCTCCCCGCCCCCAGCCCCGCCCCCAGCCTCCTGCCCGGGCCTGGCCCCGGCCGCCCAGCGCGCCAGCGTGGCGGCGGGTGAGGACTCGGTGAGACCGGCGAGTTCGACGTACCGCAGCGACTCGGGCAGTTCGGCGCCCGGCCCCATGCCACCGAGCAGCCGCAGCGGCCGCAGCGCCCGGGCGACGTGCTCGGCCAGCTCCCGCGGCATCCCGTCGGCGACGACACCGTCCACGGTTGCGGTGGTGGGCCGCCTGATCCGCAGCCGACTGCCCGCCGGGCCGTCGGCCGTCACGGTGGCCCGACACTCGTCGGGCAGACTCGCTTCGTTCACGTCGAGGCACACGGCGTACACCCCGACGGCGGGCCCGTCGCGGAGGACTTCGGTGAGGCCACGCAGCGCGCGCAGTCGCCGAGCGCCGTCCAGCAGCAGGACGTAACGGCGGCCGGCGGGACGCGGATCGGGCGGGCCGGCGGCCTGCCCGACACGCCGCTCCTCGATGAGCCGGCGCAGCTCGGCGAGCCTCGCCTCGGCCTGGTCCGCATCGACCCCGACCGATCGCCAGGGCGCCTCGGCGGCTGTCGACGACGGCCGTAGATGCGGCAGCCACGTCGTCCACTCCCAGTCCGTCGCGGTGTCCGGTTCGCCGGTCAGCAGCACCAGACCCACGGCGTCCGGATCGTGCAGGACGGTCACCTGGACGACCAGCGCCCGCGCCGCGGCCAGCACCGCGGGCCGGCATCCGGCCAGGCCGACGACGCCGGCGGTCGGTAGATCGATCGTGACCGGCACGAGCCGGCACATCGGCACGTCGACCGCCCCGTCCGGGTCGGCGATCCGGACGTCGAGGGCGCTGGTCGCCAGCCCGCACCGGAGCCGGAGGAAGTCGTCGCTGTCGACGCGCCGTTCCCACAGCCGGCCGGTCGGCGCGACGACGGTCGTCAGGAGCGTCGCCGGGTCGGGGAGCTGCGCTCGCAGGCGGAGCTCCTCGGCCTGGGCGAGCGTCGCGAGCTCGGCCCGCAGGGCGGCGAGCCGGTCGGCGTGGTCCCGTACCTGACGATGGTGGTCGGCACGCCCGGAGCGTCGGTCGCTCCAGACGTTCGCCACCAGCATCACGGGTGACAGCACCATGAAGACGAGGTAGTAGCGGGCGCCCGGCAGCAGCGCGAACAGTGCTCCGGCAACCAGCAACGGCATCGCCACCGACACCAACGGGAACCGGAACGCCCGCGGCTCCACCGGGGCCGCGGGAACGCCGAACGTGGGCTCCGGTCGAAGGTCCGGAATTCGTGGTGGTCGGTTGACCACGTACCCGGGACCGAGCGGGTCGGCGGTGAGGACGTCGCTGACCCGCGCTGATCGACGCAGCTCGAGCACCGTCTCACCGAGCTGGAACACGTCGCCGGCACGCAGCGCCACCCGGTCGTCGAGTCGGTAGCCATGCCAGGACACCCCGTTGCGGGAACCCGCGTCGGACAGTTCGACCCGGTCGGAGTCGATCGTCAGGATCGCGTGGTCCCGGCTCACCTCGGGATCGGACAGCACGATGTCGTTGCCCGGGTCGCGCCCCACCCGCACCTCGCCCGAGAGCGGCAGCGCCGCGGTGGACCCGGCGTGCAGCCCGCCGACCACGGCGAGCTGCCACTGCCCTTGCCCGGTCGGCTGTCCTTGCTCAGTCGACTGTTCTTGCCGGTTCGGCGGCGAAGCGGGAACGGGCCGGCCGAGTGCCACGACCGAGCCCGGGAGCAGCCCCGCGTCGGTGAGCGTCAGCGTGTCATCCAACGGCGCCGTACCCGCGTACAGCGCCTCGCCGGCACCGACGCGGCGGACATCGACGCGGCGGGCCGGTACTTCGTGGGTGGCGCCGCGGAACGTCCGCAGCGCCGACCGGACGTCGCCGACCCGGGTGTCCGGACCGATCGCGACGGAGACGACCTGCCGGTCTCCGCCGCGATCGACGAGTTCGAGGTCGAGGTCGAGGTCCATGGTGGTGGGCGGCTGTGCGCGTGGAGACGTCGCCTGATCGCCTTCAGGCGCCGGCGGCGGTCAGCGCCTCGGCGCGGCGGCGGACCTCCTCGGCGGCGGAGGTGAGCGCCGCGGACAGGCTGCGAAGGGCCGGCCGGTACTCCGATTCCCAGGAGGCGCGGAACCGGTCCGCGGCGCCGCCCTTCCAGTTGGCGTTGTGCACCTGGGTGGTCAGCTCCGACAGGAGCGTGTCGACCGCGCCGCTCTGCCGCTTGAGGCTCACATTCAGGCTGTTGAGATCGCCGATCTCGGCACCGATGACTGCCATCCGACACCTCCGGACTCGTGTTCCACAGACGGTCTGTGGCGCGATGCCGAGGCTAGGGAGAGCGGCGGCCGATGGGAATCGGGAACCCTTCCCATGGTTTCTAGCGCCGCAGCAGGTGCAGATCCTCCTTGGTGACCAGGCGCGTGGCGATGGCGTATTCGGCGAGGTTGGTGAGCGCGTTCCACCCCGTCAGGTTCGGTACGCCGGCGTTGGTCAGCCGGGTCCGGAGGTGCTCGATCCGCTTCACCAGCGTGGTCCGAGGCCAGTCGAGCCGGGCCGCCGCCGCGCCGTAGCTCTTCGGGTACGGGTCATGCCGGGGCGGGTCCTCGAGGTACCCCGCGAACAGCGCGACCATCGCCAGCCTGTCCGCGCTGTTCACCACCACGCCCTCGCCGGCCGATGTCGAGGTCCCGACCACGGCCGCGACCACCACCTGGTCCTTGCGGGGAACGGTCACCTGCAGCGAGTAGGTGCCGGCAGCGCCGTCCAGGACGACCCGCACCGGCGCCTCGACGGCGACTCGACGACCGGGCGGGACCACACTGCGGAAACCGAACTCGTCGACGACCGCGAACAGGCGCCGGCCGCTGTCGTTCGACAGCCACCAGGTGCCGCCCTCGTCGCAGAGAGACCCGGCAACGCGGGAGATCGCCGCGTCACCGATCGCCAGCCGTGCCGTGCAGTCGTGGGAGCGACCGAAGGTGAACCGCTCCCCCGGGACAAGCGGATACGAGTGACCGTCGAGCTCCACCTGACCGGCCATCTGAGGGAACCCCTTCCCGTTCTGCCGCAGCGTGCTGTGTCCGTATCATCGCCGCCAGCCCCGAGAGGAGATCTGTGAGCCCCGGATCGCGCACCGCCACCCCCGCCGCGGCCCGCCGGGTCCCGCGAACCGTCCGCCGGCTGGTGGCGTCGCGCGGAAGCCTGGTCCGTAGCCGCCTCGCCCTGTCGGCGGTGCTGCTCCTGGTCGTGGCCGGCGTCTCGACCGGCACCGGGTACCGGGTGTCGAAGTCGGTGCTCGGGAACGGGAGCGCGTATCTGCCGGCCGGCCACGGCATCGCCCACGCCAACGCGGCCGCCCGGCAACCTGACGCGCAGCTCGAGGGCTCGTTGGCGACCGGGCGGCAGCGGCTCGAAGTCGTACAGGCCGGCCGCCTGCTCTACGCGATCAACAAGGACACCGGGGTGGTGTCGCAGGTCGACACGTCCCGGATGACGGCGACCACCGTCGTCGACCAGGCGTCGGATCGCGGCGAGAGGTCCCTCGTGGCCGGNGGCCTGAACGCCTATGTCGTGTCGAAGACCGGCACCACCGGCTCGGTCGCCCTGCTCGGGCCCGGCCACGGTACGGGCAGACCCATCAGGCTGGAGAAGAAGATCGTCGGCCAGGTGGCGGACTCGGCGGGAACGCTGTGGATCCTGCTCGCGGACGGAAGCCTGGTCCAGGTGCGGGGCACCAGCCTGGTCGGCAGCCCCATCGACGTCGGCGGGGACACCCGGCTCCTGCTGACCCTCCTGCACGACCGGCCGGTGGTCGTACGCGCGGACGCAAACAAGCTCGTCGTCGTGCGGCCCGACCANACGACGCACCGCGTCCCGGTCACGCTGCCGGCCGGCGTACCGATCCGGGTCTCGGCGCCGAGCGAATCCGCGACGGCGGTATGGCTGATCATCGTCCCGACCCGGCAGCTCATACGGGTCGACGTCGACAGCGAGACCGTCGGTGATCCGGTCGACCTGGGGCCGAGCGCGGACCCCCGGTACGGCGACCCGCTGGAGGTGCACGGCCGGGTCTATGCGCCCGACGACACGAACCACCAGGTCCTGAGGTTCGACGCGGCGTCCCTCACGAAAGCNGACCCGCTCCCGCTGCCAGCGAACGGTTCAGGGAACGTCGAGCTCAAGGTCGACGGCGGCTGGCTGTGGATCAATGATCAGTACGCGAGGGTCGCCACCGCGATCAACCCGGACGGCAGCAGCTTCAACATCGACAAGGGAGNCGGCCCTGGACTCGGCGCGGGCGCGGCGGGCCTGCCTGGTCAGGGCGCCCCGTCACTGCCCGGCCCCGCGCTGTCTTCGACTCCACCCACGCCCGACTCCCCACCGGTGCCGCGGACCGTGCCGAACCCGTTCCGCCCGAGCACCCCGCCGACCCGTGCCCCGGAATCCGTCGCCCCGTCGGCAACTGCCCGGCAGACCGCTGCCCCGCCGGCCGCTGCCCCGCCGCCTGCCGCCCCGCCGCCCGCCGCCCCGTCGACCAGCGGACCGTTGGCCGACCGGCCAACGCAGCCGCTCGCCCCGGGACCGCTCGCCCCGCGACCGCTCGCCTCGGGGCCGCTCGGCGGGGGGCCGCCCGCGGCACAGTCGCCCGCCGTAGGACCCACCGGGCCGGTGGCGCCGAGCAGCGTCGGGCCGGGTGGACCTGGACCTGGCGGGGTGCCGAGGGTCGCGGTGCCCAACGTCATCGGTCTGAGCCAGACCGAGGCATGCGCCCAGCTGCGCTCGAAGCGTCTTGACTGTCGCCCCGAAGCCGACGGCAAGGGCGGTGGCGCCACCGGGTCCGTCGTCGACACCGACCCACCGGCCAGGACCTCGGTTCAGGAGAGGTACATCGTCGTCGTCCACTACCGGGATCGGATTACGGTGCCGGGCCTCACCGGGAGCACCGTGGCCGCGGCGTGCGGGACCGTGAGCGATCTGGGGCTGACCTGCGTCCAGGCGCCCTCAGGGCTCGCCGCGAGTGCGGCCGGGCTCAACATTGTCACTGCCCAGACGCCAGCGGCCGGTGCGCGGGTCGACACCGGTGGACAGGTCTCCGTCACGTTTCCCAACCAGATNGCGGTGCCCCAGCTCACCGGCCTGGCCGCCGATGACGCCTGCAACCAGGCGAAGGCGGTGGGCTTCGTCAACTGCAGCGGGACCGACATCGGCCCTGCACCGGCCGGCCAGGCCCCGGCGACCGTCGTCAACCAGACGCCGGCGGTCGGCACGGGAGCGGCACCGACCGGCCCGATCACCGTGCAGTACTACGGGACCGCGCAGATCACTGTTCCCGACCTGACGGGGATGAGCCCCGCGGCCGCCCAGGCGGCGCTTACCAGCAAGGGCCTCGTACCCGCCCCTTCGCCGGACGAGGTCACCAACCAGCCGAACGTGGTCCATTCCCAGAGTCCGGCCGCCGCAACGGCGGTGGCGTCCGGTACGCAGGTGCAGTACGTCTACGAGGATGCCGCGCCGGTGCCGCTGTATCTGCACAAGCGGGCGGGGGATCCGTTCTACCTGTTGAGCACGGAGGCAAGCGTGGCGGGTTACAGCAACCAGCGCAGCCTCGGCAACGTCTTCCCCGCCTNGTCGCCGGGCGGCGGGACCACCGCCGTCTACCNTTACCGCTGTGACAATGTCTGCGGATCCGGGACTACCTACTACTTCTCGATGAGCAATGTTGCCAGCTTCAATCCGGGCTGGGTCAACGACGGGGTCGCCTTCTACGCCTATGCGCAGCCGCCGGCGGGTGCCTCGTCGATTGCCGCCATGTTCAGCCCTGGGGACAGTTCCTGGGTCTGGGCTGTCGATCCCTCGTCCGAACACGACATCTACGCCGGCCGGGGGTACACCAGCGGGAACAACTTCACGCTGGGATACGTCTGGCCGTGACGTGCCACCAGCCCTCGGGCGGTGGTTGCCACGCACTGCCGCGGCAACCGCCCGAGGGCCGGCGGGGCGATATTCCGCATTCCGCAACCCAAAAATTCCGCAACCCAAACGCGAAGCGCTCAGGGCAGGGGCAGGAGCGGCAAGCTCGGTGGCAGCGGGAGCCAGGGGGCGGGGCCGTCGGTGTGCGAGGCGCCCGGTGACGGCAGATCCTGCACAAGGTCCTCGGCCCCGTCCAGGACCGAGTCGGCCGCGTCTGTGAACGCGTCGACGGCTCTCCCGAAAAATCCGGGTTTCGGCGGTGGCGGCGGTGGCGGGGGAGGCGGGGGAGGTAGCTCGGGCATTTCGACCGGCGGCTGGCACTGGTCCAGTTGCTCGTTGGCGGTCTGCCTGACCTGGTCCGCGATCTGCCCGTCGAGGATGTCGGTGAGGGCCTCCTCCATCGGCTTCAGCCCCGCCTTCGCGCCGCCCATTGCGGCGGCCGCGGACTCGTGGATCAGGTTCTGCACCGGGTCGTCGAGCGGGCACTCGAAGTTCTCCACGACCTGCCGCAGCTTCACGGCCAGCCCGCTCGGCAGTCCTCCCGGCTTGCCGGCGGCGTCCGCCAGCTCGGCGAGCACGGCTCGGGCGCGCACGTCCCGTCCGAGTCCCTGGACCGCGGTGCCCGCCCGTCCCATGGCCGCGCCGAGCCGGTCCAGGGCGGCGTGCACCTGTCGGGCCACGGCCGGCGGCAGGTCGAAACCGTCGGCCAGGGTGGGTATCGTCGCGCCCATCCGGTGCGAGACCTCGGTGGCGGTGTCCAGGTCGTCGGCGACGCCGCGCATCGATCGTGGCTCGAGCCGGAGGTACTCGCTCATGCCCGTCCCCGGCGGTTCTGGTCCCGGACGGCATCCTCGTAGGCGTCCGAGCGGCGCTGCCACGCCGCCTGGTCGCTCGCGAGTTCGTCGGCCGCACGGCTCAGCAGGGTGGCGAGGTCCCACAGCGCGTCGCGGACGGGCAGGACCACGTCCTGCCACCGGCTGACGGCGTTGTTTATGTAGTTGGCGGACCGACCCGTCCACAGCTCCGACCCCACGACGGCATGCACTCTGCCCGCCGCGTGAACCTTGTCGCCGAGTGCCTGGGCATACGCTTCGCATATCGCCGCAAGAGCATCGCAGTCGCCCGGGGTGCCGGGCGGTTTCGGCCCAGGTGGAACAGTCAACCCAAACGGAAAACCCATGGTGCGACGTTAGGGCTGCTCGATGTGCGGCGTCGACGGTAAACCCTACCCAGCGAATGCCACCCAGGCCGGCACCGCTGCCCGACGGATGGAGACGCGGATGAGCATGGCCCCGGGGACGGGCACGGGCACGTGGACGGGCGCGGAGTCGCCCGCGCTGCACGTTGCCGATCGCCACGAGCTGATCCGCGTGCAGGGTGCGCGGGAGAACAATCTCAAGGACGTCAGCATCGAGATCCCGAAACGCCGGCTGACGGTGTTCACCGGCGTCTCCGGCTCGGGCAAGAGTTCGCTGGTGTTCGGCACGATCGCCGCGGAGTCGCAGCGGATGATCAACGAGACGTACAGCGCCTTCGTGCAGGGTTTCATGCCGACGCTGGCGCGTCCCGAGGTCGACGTGCTCGAGGGGCTGACGACCGCGATCATCGTCGACCAGCGGCGGATGGGCGGCGACGCCCGCTCCACGGTCGGCACCGTCACCGATGCGGGCGTGCTGCTGCGCATCCTGTTCAGCCGGCTCGGGCGGCCGCACATCGGCCCGCCGGGCGCGTACTCCTTCAACGTCCCCTCGGTCCGGGCGAGCGGTGCGATCACGGTCGAACGCGGTGCCGCCAAGGCGGTGAAGAAGACCTTCACCCGCACCGGTGGCATGTGTCCGCGCTGTGAGGGCCGGGGCGCGGTCACCGACTTCGACCTGACGCAGTTGTANGACGACAGCAGGTCGATCAACGAGGGTGCGCTCATCGTCCCCGGCTACAGCGTCGACGGCTGGTACGGGCGCATCTTCGGCGGCTGNGGCTTCTTCGACCCGGACAAGCCGATCCGCCGGTTCACCAAGCGGGAGCTGCACGACCTGCTGTACAAGGAGCCGACCAAGATCAAGGTCGACAACGTCAACCTGACCTACGAGGGCCTGATCCCGAAGATCCAGAAGTCGTTCCTGGCGAAGGACGTCGACGCGCTGCAGCCGCACGTCCGCGCGTTCGTGGAGCGGGCGGTGATCTTCACGACCTGCCCCGACTGCGGCGGCAGCCGGCTCAGCGAAGCCGCTCGATCATCGAAGATCAACGGGATCAGCATCGCCGACGCCTGCGCGATGCAGATCAGCGACCTCGCCGGGTGGGTGCGCGAGCTGGCCGAGCCGTCGGTGGCGCCGCTGCTCGCGGCGCTGCACCACACCCTCGACTCGTTCGTGGAGATCGGGCTTGGCTACCTCGCGCTCGACCGGCCGTCGGGCACGCTGTCGGGTGGCGAGGCGCAGCGTGTCACGATGATCCGCCACCTCGGCTCCTCGCTCACCGACGTCACCTACGTCTTCGACGAGCCCACCATCGGCCTGCACCCGCACGACATCGCGCGGATGAACGACCTGCTGCTGCGGCTGCGGGACAAGGGCAACACGGTGCTCGTCGTGGAGCACAAGCCGGAGACGATCGCGATCGCCGATCACGTCGTCGACCTCGGCCCCGGCGCCGNCACGGCGGGCGGCACCGTCTGCTTCGAGGGAACCGTCGCCGGGCTGCGGGCCAGCGGCACCCTCACCGGCCGCCATCTCGACTACCGGGCCGCCCTCAAGGAGACGGTGCGCACGCCCACCGGGCGGCTCGCGATCCGCGGCGCGACGGCGAACAACCTGCGCGACGTCGATGTCGACATCCCGCTCGGGGTGCTGGTCGTCGTCACCGGCGTCGCCGGCTCCGGCAAGAGCTCGCTCGTGCACGGGTCGCTGCCGGCCCTGTTCGGGTCGGNCGGCGCGGGCGGGGGGGCCGGGTCCACGCGGGGCGGCGACGGCGAGGCGGTCGTCGGGGCGGTCGTCGGTGCGCTGGTGTCGATCGACCAGACCGCGATCCGCGGCTCGCGCCGGAGCAACCCGGCGACGTACACCGGACTGCTCGACCCGATCCGCAAGGCGTTCGCGAAGGCCAACGGAGTGAAGCCGGCGCTGTTCAGCGCCAACTCCGAGGGCGCCTGCCCCACCTGCAACGGCGCCGGCGTCATCTACACCGATCTGGCGATGATGGCCGGCGTCGCCACCACCTGCGAGCAGTGCGAAGGGAAGCGGTTCGAGGCCTCGGTGCTGGACCACCACCTCGGCGGCCGCGACATCAGCGAGGTGCTCGCGATGTCGGTGACCGAGGCCGCGGAGTTCTTCGGCGCCGGCGAGGCGCGCACGCCGGCCGCGCACGCCGCCCTCGGCCGGCTCGCCGACGTCGGGCTCGGCTACCTCGGCCTCGGCCAGCCGCTCACCACGCTGTCCGGCGGCGAGCGGCAGCGGCTCAAGCTGGCCACCCACCTGGCCGCCAAGGGCGGTGTCTACGTCCTCGACGAGCCGACCGCCGGCCTGCACCTCGCCGACGTCGAGCACCTGCTCGGCCTGCTCGATCGGCTCGTCGACGCCGGCCGGTCGGTCATCGTCGTCGAGCACCACCAGGCGGTCATGGCCCACGCCGACTGGATCATCGACCTCGGCCCCGGCGCCGGCCACGACGGCGGCCGGATCGTCTTCGAGGGCACCCCCGCCGACCTCGTCGCCGCCCGCTCCACCCGCACCGGCGAGCACCTCGCGGCCTACGTCGGCGCCTGACCGGCGCCTGTCCGTCTCGGCTGTGAGTGAATTGGCATTTCCGCTGGTTAACGTCCGATCGGACCTGCGTGCGCCATATGACCGGTATGTCTGCGAGAATCGCGCCGCTGGGATGCTGAACGCAGGGAGGGCGGCGGGCGTTGGCGAGAAGGCTGGGAAGTTCCTACACCCTGGACAAGGTGATCGGTCGGGGTGCGATGGGCGAGGTGTGGCGGNGCCGCGACGAGAGCGGCGCGCCGCTCGCCTTCAAACTCCTGCTGCCGGAGCTCATGGTGGACCCGCAGATCGTCGCCCGGTTCATGCGGGAACGCTCGGTGCTCCTCCGGGTCGACTCACCCTTTGTCGTGCGGGTCCGGGATCTCGTCGCCGAGCGCGGGGACCTGGCCATCGTCATGGACTTCATCGAGGGTTCCGACCTGCGTCGTGAACTGATACGGNGCCGAACGGTCCCACCCTCGGAAGCCGTGGCGACGATTGTCGACATTCTGACAGGGCTCGATGNCGCACACGCGCTCGGCATCATTCATCGTGATCTCAAACCCGAGAACGTGCTGCTCGACCGGNATGACGGCGGGTATCGCCCGAAGATCTCGGACTTCGGGATCGCCAGGCTGACGGACGCGTCGACGCGGCTGACCATCGGGCAGGGCCTGCTCGGTACTCCGCTCTACATGGCACCCGAGATGATCGAGGAAGGCGTCGCCGGTCCGCCCGCGGACATCTATGCCGCGGGGCTCATGCTCTACGAGCTGCTGTGCGGGGTCACGCCGTTCACCGGGCGAGCGCCGCTGGCGATCCTGCGGGCGCACGTCGACCTCCTGCCCGGCCGCCCGCCGAACCTCAGCGACGAACTGTGGTCCGTCCTCGCCGCCATGCTCGCCAAGGACCCGGCGGCGCGGACCGGGGCCGATCAGTTACAGGCTCTCCTGCCGGACCTGCACGGGTTGCCCGCGAGCCCGCCACTGGCCACCCCGCCGCTGGCCACGCTGACGCCGGGTAGCCTGCCGCCGGCCACTCTGCCGCCTGGCACCGAGTCGCCTGGCACCGAGTCGCCTGGCACCGAGTCGCCTGGCACCGAGTCGCCTGCCGCCGAGTCGCCTGCCGCCGAGTCGCCCGCCACCTCGTCGCCTGACATCACGCCGCCCCCGTCGGTCGGCAACGGTGTGCCGGACGAGCAGGTGCCAGTGCCGCCGTCGGCATCCGCATCGCCCCCGCCGGGCGACGCCGATGCGAGCGGCTCCGGCCCCGACCGACCTGGGGATGCCACCGCCGGGCCGAGCGGGCGGCACCGACGTCGCCTCTTCGTCGTCGCCCTCGGCATCGTCGTGCTGATCGCGGCCACGGCTGCGGCCGTCGTGTCGACCACCGGCTCGTCGTCCGACCCGTCCAAGCGGCTCCTGACCCAGGCACGGGCCAGGGACCAGCAGGCGATGGCGGGGCAGCCCGCCGCCGCGGCCAGCCCGAGTCCCGGTGCCTCCGCTCGCGCCGACGGCGCCGGGCCACCGGCACCGACATCGATGCCGGCATCCGCGTCGACACCGGTACCGGCCTCCGGACTGGCACCGGCCTCCGGACTGGCACCGGGGTCCGCACCGGTACCGGCGTCCGGACTGGCGCCGGCGTCCGGGCTGGCGCCGGCGTCCGGGCTGGCGCCGGGGTCCGCGGCGGCACCGGCACAGGCGGCCGCCAGGCCCGCGGCGAACCCGACGGCCCTGCCCCCGCCGCGCGCGGCCGGTCCCGTCGCCGCGGCGCCGCCCGCGGCCGCCGCCGCCGCGCCCGCGCAGGGCGGCCTCGGCAGGACCTACGCCGACGTCGCGACCCATAGCTGCCTCGACAGCAATGAGCAGGGGCAGGTCTACACGATGGGCTGCAATCAGGGTAATTACCAGCATTGGGTGTACGCGGCCGGGAATGGTGGGGTGCGGCTGAGGAATTTCCAGACCAATAACTGCGTGGGCAGCAGGGTGAATCCCGCGCCGGACGGAACCAGATACCAGGGCACGGTGTACGCCGCCGGCTGCGACGGCGGGGCCGCGCAGCTCT
Source organism: Frankia sp. CpI1-P (assembly GCF_001421075.1). Classification (NCBI taxonomy): domain Bacteria; kingdom Bacillati; phylum Actinomycetota; class Actinomycetes; order Frankiales; family Frankiaceae; genus Frankia; species Frankia sp. CpI1-P. The sequence goes on from NZ_LJJX01000018.1 coordinate 106,909, forward strand.
GGACCATGTCCAGCGACAGTGCTGGAGTGACCTTCCGAAACGCCGCCACCGGTGAATGCCTGGACAGCAACGCCGATGGGCGCGTCTACACCCAGGGTTGCAACAATGGCGACTACCAGCGCTGGGGCTAGGGCGGCTGTNGTCCAGGCCCTCCAAGCTGTGCCGGTGGCGGCGGTGAACGGTTTGTCGAGGAATGCCGTGGCGCCGCCCTGACCGTGTTGTTCCGGTGGCCGGCGGCCGGGCCTGCGGCGGTTTACCCCAAGGACTCCCTGGGGCCAGCCATACCCTCGGGATGCCTGTCGGCACCAATGCCACGAGTTCGCCGGGCTGGTTCGCTGGTCCCATGACGCAGGCAGTCGCGCTCCGCGACGTCCGGAAGGTGTACGGCCGCAGGTCGGCGACGGTGGCGGGACTCGACGGGGTGACCCTCGACTTCGGCCGCGGGACCTTCACCGCGGTGATGGGGCCCTCCGGCTCGGGCAAGTCCACCCTGCTGCAGTGCGCCGCCGGGCTGGACCGGCCGACCACGGGCGAGGTCCTCATCGACGGCGAGCCGATCGGCGGCCTGGACGAGACCGCGTTGACCCTGCTGCGTCGCGACCGGATCGGCTTCGTGTTCCAGGCGTTCAACCTCGTGCCGTCGCTGAGCGCCGAGCTCAACGTCGGTTTGCCGCTGCGGCTGGCCGGCCGTCGGCCGCGCCGCAGTGAGGTCCGCGACGTGCTGGCCGCCGTCGGCCTGGGCGGTCACGCACATCACCGCCCGGCCGAGCTGTCCGGCGGCCAGCAGCAGCGGGTGGCCTTGGCGCGTGCCCTGGTCACCCGGCCCTCGGTGCTGTTCGCCGACGAACCGACCGGCGCGCTGGACTCGGCGACCGGCCGGGAGGTCCTGGCGTTGCTGCGCGGGATGGTCGACCGGGACGGCCAGACGATCATCATGGTGACCCACGACCCGATCGCCGCCTCCTGGGCTGACCGGGTGGTCTTCCTCGCCGACGGCCGGGTCGCCGGCGAGCTGAACGATCCCACCCCGCAGACGGTCTCCGCCCGGGTGAACGGGCTCGAGGCCACCGCGTGCGCGCCATGCTGAGCCTCGCGTGGCACACGGTTCGCGCCCGATTCAGCAGCCTGGTTGGTACGTTCGTCGCGCTGGGGCTTGGTGTCGCCCTGCTCGCCGCGATGNCGCTGACCCTCGTCAGCACGCTCGGCGGGCCCGGCACCGGCCCGAGGTGGTACGTCACCCCGGATGTGGTCGTGGCGGGCGCCACGACGGTGAGTGTCACCACCGGCTCCGGCGACGACCGGGAGACCGAGACGGTGCGAACGCAGCGCTCGCGCGGGTTGCCCGCCGATCTCGTCGACCGGCTGTCCGCGATGTTCTCCTCGGCAACGGCGGCGACTACGGCAACGGCGGCGACTACGGCAACGGCGGCGACTACGGCGACGGCGACGGCGGCGAGCCCGGTCCGCATGGTTGCGGATGCCGCGGCGTACGCGGTGGTGGCCGGTGCCCCGGGCGACACCGTCCACCCCNGGTCCGCCGCCGGGCTGCACAACTACACCTGGGTCGCGGGCGCGGCGCCGCGCACCGAGGGGGAGGTCGTGCTCAGCGGGCCTACCGCGCACCGTCCCGGTGATCAGGTCACCGTTCTGACGGCTCGGGGCGCCGAGACGTTCACCGTCAGCGGGGTGTTGCGAACCTCCGCACCGGCCGCGCTGTACATGGTCGACCGGGTCGTCACGGACCTTGCCGGCGGACGGATCGAGGCGGTCGCGCTGACCGCGGGCCCGGGCGAGTCGGTGCCGACGCTGGCCGACCAGGCTCGCGCAGCCGTCGGCGTCGGCGACGGCGACGCGGTACAGGTGCTGCGCGGCAACAGCCGAGCCCGCGCCGAGCCTGACCCGGACGCCGACCGGCGGGAAACCGCGATCGCCCTGCTGTCCGCGACCACCGGCCTGGCGGCCTTCGTCTCGATCTTCGTGGTGTCCGGGACGTTCACCTACGCGGTGGACGCTCGGCGTCGGGAGTTCGGGTTGCTGCGCGCCGCCGGCACGACGCCGCGCCAGGTCTTCCGGCTGGTGCTCGGTGAGGCGCTTGTCGTCGGGGTGCTCGCCGCGGCCGTCGGCGGCGCACTCGGCGCGATGCTCGCCCCCCGGTTCGCGCGATGGCTGGCCGGGACGGGGTTCACCCCGAGCGACTTCACCGCCCGGTTCGTCTTCTGGCCGGTCGCTGCGGCATTCGGGGTCGGGCTGGTCGTCGCGTTGCTCGGCGCCTGGCTGGCGGCGCGCCGCGCCGGGCGGGTGGCACCGATCGCCGCGCTGCGGGAAGCGGCCGTGGACCCCCGGCCGATGACCCTTGCGCGCGTCGTCGTCGGTCTCGCCGCCCTCGGCGGCTGCGTGCCGATGCTCGTGGCGATGTCAGCCGTCCATTCGTCAGACGCGATCGCCCTGGTCCTGCTGTCCGCGATGCTGCTGGTCGTGGCCTGCGCCATGTTCGCTCCGCTGGTCGTCCCGCCGGTGGTGCGGCTGCTCACCGCGCCGCTGGCCGCGTCGTCGGGTGGGGTGGTCCTGCTCGCCCGCCACAGCGCCGTCACCGCCGTCCGGCGAACCGCGGCCACGGCGGCGCCCGTCCTCGTGACCGTGGGCATCGCCAGCGCGACGCTCACCGGTTTCGGCACCCTCCAGGCCGCCACGCAGAGCGCCGCCCATGATCGGATCACGGCCGACGCCGTGGCCGTTCCCGGCGGCGGCGCCGGGCTCGCCGACCCGACGGTTGCCCGCCTTCGGGCCGTCCCCGGCGTCGCGGCCGCCATCCCGGTCACCGAGGACCCCGTCTACGTCAGCGCAGGAGGCGAACCCGAGGAGTGGACCGGTCGCTACGCAACCGGGGCGGATCTCGCCACCGTGCTCGACCTTCCCGTCGTCGACGGGAATTTGGCCGATCTCACCGGCACGGCGACGATCGCCGTTCCGGCCGGACGCTGGAAGCTGGGTGACACCGCCGAGATCTGGCTGGGCGATGCGACCCCGGTGCGGCTGCGCGTGGTCGCGGTGTTCGACCGCCAGCTCGATCTCGACGAGACCGTCCTGCTCCCGTGGGACCTGCGGCGCGGTCACGCAAGCCAGGTCGCCGACACCGTCTACCTGCGGTTCGCGGCCGACAGCGTTGTCACCGCGGGGGGCNCCACCGTAGGGGCCGCCCGCGCCGGGGCGGCGGCGATCGCCTCGGCTGGCGGCGCCACGGTGGTCGAAACCGACGACTACCTGTCGGCCGCCGGCGAGCAGGAGGCCCGTACCAACCGGCAGGGGGCGATCGCGATGCTCGGCATGGCGCTGGTCTACACCGGCATCGCGATCGCCAACACACTGGTCATGGCGACCAGAGACCGGGCGCGGGAGTTCGCGACCGTACGCCTGGCCGGTGCCACCCGCCGCCAGGTACTCGGCCTGGTCGGCATCGAGGCGGTCCTGGTCACCTGTGTCGGCGTTCTGCTCGCCGCTGTCGTCACCGCCGTCACCGCTGCGGGAGCCCGCCACGGTCTCGCCGACCTGGCGCCCTCCGTGCCGGTCGCCGTGCCGTGGCTGCCGCTGGGCGCCATCATCCTTGCCTGCCTGGCGACCGCCGTGCTGGCCAGCCTGGTTCCCGCCGCGCTGCTGCTGCGCCGCCCGCCCGCGGAGTTGGCCGGGGTCCGCGAATGACGCCCGATGACGCCCGATGACGCCCGCAGCCTCCGGCCGGTACTGAACCGTGAGTGAACCGTAGCTGGACCCCGGAGATGCAGGCTTGTAGTTGCAGGTTCACAAGTTGCACGGTCAATGAGTGGGGAGCCGACGCCGGAGGCCGGACAGCGACGGCAGCCACCAGAGCTGGCCGAGCACCCCAAGGGTGACTGGCTCGACACTCGGATGGGAAAGGTATGAAGGCGACATATGAGGCGCCGGCCCTCCAGGATCAGGGATCGTTCCGGAAGGCCACCGGCTTCATCGGCTTCTTCGGAGGCTGGGGCTGGGGTGGTTGGGGCGGCCACCGGCATCACTGGGGCCGCTGGGGCCACCGGGGCCACGGCGGTTGGGGTGGTTGGGGTGGTTGGGGCTGATAGCCCACCAGCCCACCAGCTCACCAGTCCGACATCATCAACCAGCAGGAACCGAGTGGCGACGAGCCGGCGAGCGGCCGTCGCCACTCGCCGTTTCCGGTCGCTGGGTCCGGCGGCGCCCTGGTCGACGTGGAAGCGATACCGGGCCCGCCGTCAACCGTTGATCTGTGCTTTGAGATCCCTGACGGGGAGTACCTGGGGTAGCTGCGGTGATTCCGTGTCCTGATGGCTGGCCTGGCCCGAGTCCTCGAGATAGAGCCCGGCCGCCACGCCGACGACTGCGTACTGGTTGGTGACGTCCTCGCCGTCGCGTGCGAACCTTTCCAGGAACAGGAGATAGGAGGATCCCGGCTTCAGGATGTCGTCCCCGCCGACGCCGCCGGTATCGGTCTGCCGTATTCGGATGGTGCTGGGCAACGTGCCGCGGATAACTTCCGTGACATGTACGTCGGTGATCGTGAATGGTATGCCGGAGATGACCGTGGTCTGGGTCCTGTCGGTCGCCTGAACTCGGACGATCGCGTCGGAGTCGGCTTTCAGCTCGGCGATGTTGTGGTAGCTCTTGACACGACTCGGCCCGGCAGGTGCGGTGGTGCTGCCACCCGCCGGCGAGGGAGAAGCCGAGGGTCCGGAACCCGAGCAGCCGACGATGCAGGCCAGGACAAGAAGAACGAGTGCACAGTGACGACCGGTCTGCCGGGGCATGCAAGCTCCATCGTGCTCAGGCGAGAAAACGGCGGCTGCCAGGGTACTTCCAAACCAAAAGTTACGCTGTTCTTTGCGGAAAGTTCTTCCAAGTCGGAAAACGCGCCGTCCCGCCGGCTCTAGGTTCACGGCATGAAGAAGCGCAGAATCTCGGCCGTCCTCGGCGCGGCCCTCCTCTGTTCCCTGGTCGGCATAGCGCCGAGCGCGTCGGCGGCGGGTCCCGGTGCGACCGCCCCCGTGCACGGAGTCACCCCCGTGCGTCCGTTGCACATTCTGCTCACCAACGACGATGGATGGCGGGGCACCGGAGGCTCCGACACCCCACTGATCGTCGCTCTGCGCGACGCCCTCAAGGCCGCCGGTCATGACGTCGTCGTCGTGGCACCCGGCACCGACCAGAGCGGCCAGGGCGGTCGTATCTCCGCACCCCCGCTGCAGCTTACGGTCGCCAAGCCCGAGCCATCGGTGTGGACGGTCACCCCGGGATCACCCTCGGACAGCGTGTTCTTCGCCTTCGACCAGGTCTTCACGAACGCCAAGCCCGACCTGGTCGTCTCCGGGATCAACCCCGGCAACAACCTCGGTCAGGCGGTCAACCACTCGGGCACCGTCAACGCGGCCGCGACCGCGCTCGAGTTCGGAGTGCCCGCGATCGCGGTCAGCCTGCAGACCTCGAGCACCTGGCGGGAGGGAACGGTCGTCGCCGCGAAGAGCTCGGCCGCCTACGTGGCGGATCTCGTCGCGCGGCTGGAAGGCCGGTCGCAGCACGGCGCGCTGATGCCCCCGGGAGTCGGTCTCAACGTCAACTACCCGCTCCTGGCCGGCCCCGTCGACCCCGCCACCGGCAAACCCGGTTCGGTGCTGCCCCCCAGAGGGGTCCGGCCCACCACGCTGGATACCGGCGTGGCCCTCGACCTTGGCTACACGCCGACCAGCGGGCAGGCGGGACAGCCGGGTACCTACACGATCGGGCTCACCCCGAACGACCAGGCGGCTCCCGCGGGTACCGACACCCGTGCCGTCCAGGACGGATACGTCAGCCTCACCCCACTGGAGGCGGACCGGGACGTGGACGGCTCCACCGAGAGCTGGCTCCACCGCATGCTCTGACGGTCGACATTCTCTCGGGCTTCGTGAACTCCCTCGTGCCCGGCGAACGTGCCAGATGTGCGACGACATCCGGGGCCGGTCCTGGGCAGAGGGGAGATGNGCGATGATCCGAGCGCTCCTTGTCACATGGTGACCACTCTGACCCGGATGGGTCTCGAGGGGCCTTCGGCCGAGGGCGCGGCCCGGGCTACCGCACTGGTCGCGGAGGCGGTGGCCTACGCCCGAGGCCTTGCTGACCTGAAGGAGGCGGGCTACCAGGCGGCGGCGGACCTCGACCGGCGGCTGACGGGTCGAGCCGCCCTCACGCTGGCGCTGGACACGCCGCGCGCGGCGCGACTGCTCGCAGAGTCGGAGGTGGTGCGCCGCACCCTCGCCACCGGCGCAGCGTCCGCCGCCGAGCAGTCCGCCGCGGACCGGGTGCGTGCGGCCTGTCACACGCTCGGGTTCGACCCGACGGCGCGCGACGCGCCAGGCCGGCTCGTCGGGGACCTGACCGTGGAACAGGTCGTCGCCGCGGCCGCGGCCGTCGGTCGGATGTCGCGGCTGGCCGACTCGCTCACCGACCGGGCCGCCCGGGTGGCGGCGAGGCGCTGGTCGGCCGCGCTGGCTGCCGGACCGTCCGTGGAGCGGGAATTCACGGCCATTCGCCGGCGACTCGACAGCGTGCTGACGCCGTCGGGACCGGGCGGTCCCGAGACGGACCCGTCCCGCCTCGCCGCACGCCTGCTGTCGGAGTCGGAGCTCGTCCACTGGCCGGTGCTCGCGGCGCGGCTCGCTCGCATCGGCGAGGCCAGCGGCCACGCGCGGATCGCCGCGATGGTGCGTACCGCGAAGGCCCGGCTGACCGACCAGCAGGCAGAGCGCCGCCGGCAGGCGAGCGTGCGTGGCGGCGTCGACCTGGCCGGTCGGATGGGCCGGGCGGCGAACCGCCGCCCGGCGGCCTGGCCGCTCGAGGCTCCCCGCGGCGAGACGCTGTCCTGGCTGCGCCGTCTGATCTGCGCGCCGCTGCACACCCCCGACGCGGAACGGGTGCTGGCCGCAAGGCTGGGCGCGGACCTGTTCGACCTGCGCAGACCACCCCCGGAGCCGGCCTTCCTCGCCGGCGTCGACATCGGGAACCTGCGGCCCGAGCATGTCGCGCCGTTCCTGCGCCGCATCAGCATGACCCGCCCCGTTCCGAGCGCCGAGGAGTTGTCGGAGGAATCCCTCGAGGCCGACCGCGGCGCTGTCAGCTGGGCGCGGCGCTCGGCGGACGAGCGGCGCTGGGGGCAGGCGGCCGACACCGGGGTGCCGCTGCTGCCGGAGGTGGTCGGAATACCGCATGTGGTGCACGGAATCTGGTTGGGCCAGCCGATGCCCGCGCGGACGGCCTTCCGCGACAACTACGGCGCGGCGGCCCGCCGATACGCGGGCCAGGTCACCGTGGTGCTGTGGACGGATATCCCGCGTGCGCAGTGTGCGGCCGTCCTGGCCGAGCCCGCCCCCCCGGTCGGCGCGGACGACCCGCTCCGGTACGTCCGCACCCTGGCGACCTGGGCCCGTGACAACGACGTGGCGCTGGTCAACGTCGACGAGGTCTTCCACGCCNACCATCCGCTGTACCTGCGTCCGCAGTACGNCCTGGAAATGGCGAAGCAGCGTCCCCGCGGCTACACGAGCGCGACCGATCATCTGCGGGTGGAACTCGTCCACACCTTCGGGGGTCTCTACATCGACGGTGACATCCGGTTCGACGCCGGATCACCGGAAGGCGGGCACCCCGGCTCGGTCCCCGAGCTGCTCGCGGCCGTCGCCGCCTCCACCTGTGGCTTCACCCTGAACATCCTGTCGATCGACATCGGCATCAGCAACGACCTGATCGTCGGATCCGCCCGCCATCCGGCGCTGCGCCTGTGGATGGAATGTGCCAGGCTCAACTACTTCCCTCTGCAGCGGGAGATTGTCGGCGGACTCGAGATGATGGCGCGGCCCTACGTCGGAGCCTCCCACCAGGGGCTGCGCCACCTCGCCCCGCACCGCACGGGACGGGTCCACCACGTCCCCCTCGAGCTGCTGGGCATCACCCGCGACGACCTCACCCCCACCGGGGGAGCCGTCATCACCACCAACGAGATCACCTGGGTGCCCCGCGGGCGGGAACGAGTCGAGTTCGACGTGACCGGCGCCGATCCCGCCGATCCGGCCACCCGGGACGAGGTGCTGACGCGGACGATGGGGCTCGTGACGTTCCTGCTCTGGCAGCTCGTAGCCAGGGAGGGCAACCTGTATCTGTCGGCGGTGGAGCCCGTCGTCCTCGCCCTGCCGGACCCGGACGCGGTCTGGATCGCCCTGCTGGGCTTCCTCGCCGCTGCCAACGCCGCGCGCGTGCTCGTCACGTCGGTCACCGACCACCGCCGCGGTGAGGACGGCACCCTCGAATACGTCCGGCTACCCCGCGAGGCGGAGGCGTTCCTGGATCGGGAGGCCAGTCCGCCGTCCTGGTTCGGCAGCGAGCTGGCCGAAGGCGACCGGCCGGTGTGGCTCCTCGACGAGGCCGTCACCCCCGTCGCCCTGCGCACGCCGTCGGCGGCAGCCGCGGTGCTCGCCGGCCGGGCATGATCCGGACCGTTCGGGAGCTTCCTTGCCCTCAAGGCAGGCCGAAAACTGATGCGACGCGGGGGGATTGTCTGAGCAAGACTGTTCAGTCGTGCTGCTGACCATCGCCACGACGCACCCGCCGGCCCGCGACCTCGGGTTTCTGCTGCACAAGCATCCGGACCGGGTGCACTCGTTCACCGAGCCGATGGGCACGGCGCACGTGTTCTACCCGGAGACGACCGGCGACAGGTGCACCGTCGCCCTCCTGCTCGAGGTGGATCCGGTCAGACTCGTGCGCGGACGCGCCGGGCCGGCGGGGGAGGGGNTCGCGCTCACCCAGTACGTCAACGACCGGCCGTACGCCGCGTCGAGCATGCTCGCAATGGCGCTCAAGGACGTCTTCCGCACGGCTATGACCGGCCGGTGCGACGCGCGACCGGAGCTCGCCGCCACGGCCATCCCGCTGGAGATCCACGTGCCGGCGGTCGCCTCCCGAGCGGGCTCGGACCTGCCGCGTCGCCTGTTCGAGCCGCTCGGCTGGCAGGTGGCGGTGGCGACCGGCCCGCTCGATCCCGACGTTCCCGAGTGGGGCGAGTCGCCCTACCTCGACGTCCGGCTGCGCGGGACGGTCCGGCTCGCCGAGGCGCTCAACCACCTGTACGTCCTGTTGCCGGTCCTGGACGACGCGAAGCACTACCGGGTCGGCGGTGACGAGGTCGACAAGCTGCTACGGGCCGGTGCCGACTGGCTGCCGAGCCATCCGGAGTCCGAGCTCATCGCCCGCCGTTATCTGTCCCATCGCCGCGAGCTGACCCGTTCGGCACTGGCCCGCCTCGCCGAGGTGGACGACACCGAGCCCGAGCAGCTCGACGACGCCCTCGCCGGCGCCGTCGACCTGGACCCGCCGGACCGTCCGCTCTCCCTGGCCGAGCAGCGCCGCGGCGCGGTGCTGGCCGTGCTGCGGTCGCATGCCGCCCGCCGGGTCGGCGACCTCGGCTGCGGCGAGGGTCTGCTGGCCCGGGACCTGCTCGCGGAGGGGACCATCGAGCACGTCGTCGCCGCGGACGCGTCCGCGCGGGCGCTGCGCATCGCGGGGAGTCGGCTGGGGGTGGAACGGATGAGCGACTCCCAGCGGGCCCGCCTCACCCTGATCCAGTCCTCGCTGACCTACCGGGACGAGCGGTTGACCGGACTGGACGCGGCGGTGCTGATGGAGGTCGTGGAGCACGTCGACCCGTCGCGGCTCGGCGCCCTGGAGGCGACCGTCTTCGGGTACGCCGCCCCTGCCCTGGTGCTCGTCACCACCCCGAACGTGGAGCACAACGTCCGCTTCGCCACGCTGCCCGCGGGGGCGATGCGCCACCGGGACCACCGCTTCGAGTGGTCCCGGGCGCAGTTGCGCGCCTGGGCCGGGCGGGTGGCCGCCGAGCACGGCTACACCGTCCGTCACCTGCCGATCGGCCCGGACGACCCGGAGGTCGGGCCGCCGACGCAGTTGGCCGTCTTCAGCCGGGCGGTGGCCGCATGACGCCCGACCGCACCGAGCCGTCGCCGTCGCCGTCGCCGTTGCCGTTGCCGTTNCCGTCGCCGCGTCAGCTCGCCGTTCCCGCGCTCAGCCTGGTCGTGCTGGTCGGGGCGAGCGGCTCAGGGAAGTCCACGTTCGCGCGGACGCACTTCCGGGCCACCGAGGTGATCTCGTCCGACTTCTGCCGCGGACTGGTCGCCGATGATGAGAACGACCAGTCCGCGACGCCGGAGGCGTTCGAGCTGCTGCGCTACATCGCCGGCAAGCGCCTGGCGGCCGGTCGGCTGACGGTGATCGACGCCACCAATGTCCAGCCGGACGCGCGCCGCCCGCTGGTCACCCTTGCCCGCGAGCACGACGTGCTGCCGGTCGCGATCGTCCTCGACGTGCCCGAGGGGGTGTGCGCGGCACGCAACGCCAGCCGCGCGGATCGCGACTTCGGCCCGCACGTCGTGCGCCGCCAGCGCGACCAGCTCCGGCGCGGGCTGCGGGGGCTGTCGCGCGAGGGGTTCCGCACCGTCCACCTGCTGCGCGGCGAAGGCGAGATCGCGGACGTCGGCATCACCCGGACACCGCTGTTCAACGACCTGCGGCACGAGACCGGCCCGTTCGACGTCATCGGTGACATCCACGGCTGCCGCGCGGAGCTGGAGGCGCTGCTGGACCGACTCGGCTACACGCTGGGTCGGGACGAGGCGGGCCGAGCGGTCGGCGCCGCGCACCGCGACGGCCGTCGAGTGATCTTCGTGGGTGATCTCGTCGACCGCGGCCCGGACACCCCGGGGGTGCTGCGGCTGGTGATGGGGATGGTCGCCGCCGGCGCGGCGTTCTGCGTGCCGGGCAACCACGAGAACAAGCTGCTGCGGGCGCTGCGCGGTCGGGACGTGCGCATCGGCCACGGCCTGGCCGAGTCGCTCGCGCAGCTCGCGACGGAGCCGGCGCCGTTCCGGGCGCAGGTCGAACGCTTCCTCGACGGGCTGATCTCCCACTACGTGCTCGACGGCGGCGGGCTGGTCGTCGCGCACGCCGGCCTGCCCGAGCGCTACCACGGCCGCGCCTCCGGGCGGGTCCGCGAGCTCTGCCTGTACGGGGAGACGACCGGGGAGAGCGACGAGTACGGCCTGCCGGTGCGCCACCCGTGGGCGCAGGAGTATCGGGGAAAGGCGACGGTGCTCTACGGCCACACGCCCGTACCGACCCCGGAGTGGGTGAACAACACCCTCTGCGTCGACACCGGGTGCGTCTTCGGCGGGAGCCTGTCGGCCCTGCGCTATCCGGAACGTGAGCTCGTCGCGGTGCCGGCGGCCGAGGTCTACTGGGCACCGGCGCGGCCGTTCCCGGCCAACCCCGAGGCCGCGGACGCCGCCGAGTGGCCCGCGGCGGGATCCGTCGCGGTGGGCCGCCGGGATCCCGAGGTCCTGGACCTCACCGACGTGCTGGGCACCCGGGTCGTCGAGACGCGCCACCAGAAGCGGATCAGCGTGCGGGAGGGGAACGCGNCCGCCGCCCTGGAGGTGATGAGCCGGTTCGCGATCGACCCGCGGTGGCTGCTCCACCTGCCGCCGACGATGAGCCCGGTGGCCACCTCCACCGTCGCGGACCTGCTCGAACACCCCGACCAGGCCTTCGAGGCCTACCGCGACGCCGGCGTCGCCGCGGTGGTCTGCGAGGAGAAGCACATGGGCTCGCGGGCGGTCGCGCTGGTGTGCCGGTCGCTCGACGCGGCGCGGGGCCGCTTCGGCGCGCCCGACGACCGGGCCGGCGCGGTGTGGACCCGCACCGGGCGGCCGTTCTTCCCCGGCGAGCTCACCGCGGAGCTCGTCGACCGGCTGCGCGCCGCCGCCGAGGCGGCCGGGCTGTTCGACGAGCTCGACACCTCCTGGCTGCTGCTCGACGCCGAACTGCTGCCCTGGAGCGCCAAGGCCGGGCAGCTCCTGCGCGAGCAGTACGCCGCGGTCGGCGCGGCGGCGCGGGCGTCCCTGCCGGTCGCGGTGGACCTGCTCGAGCAGGCGGCTCGGGGCGGTCGGGAGGTGGGCGACCTGCTGATCCGAACCCGATCCCGGGCGGCGAACGCGGCCGCCTTCGGCGCCGCCTACCGGCGCTACCAGTGGCCCACCGACGGCCTGCGCGGGGTTCGGATCGCCCCCTTCCAGGTGCTGGCGAGCGAGGGCGCGGCCCACCACGGGCGGCCGCACGCCTGGCACCTCGACCTCGCCGACCGGCTGGTGGCCGCCGATCCCGACCTGGTCGCGCCGACCCGGCGGATCTTCGTCGACACCACCGAGCCGGAGTCGGTCGCGGCGGCGACCGCGTGGTGGACCGAGCTGACCGCGGCGGGCGGGGAGGGGATGGTCGTCAAGCCCGCGGCCAACCTGACCGTCGGCCGCCGCGGCATCGTCCAGCCGGGGCTGAAGGTGCGCGGCCGGGAGTACCTGCGGATCATCTACGGCCCGGACTACACCGAGCCCGCCAACCTGGAACGCCTGCGGGAACGCGGCCTTGGGCACAAGCGCTCGCTGGCGCAGCGTGAATACGCCCTCGGGCTGGAGGCGCTCGACCGTCTCGCGCTCGGCGAACCGCTCTGGCGGGTGCACGAATGCGTCTTCGCCGTGCTCGCCCTGGAATCCGAGCCGGTCGACCCGCGGCTGTGAGCCCAGCCTGCTGATCAGCATTGGTCTTCGGGTCGGCTGCCGCGGTGGGGCTCGGGATTGAGGAGGGCGTGGATCGAGTCGATGAGGCTGAGTCGGCCGCCGTCGGGGGTGTGGATGGCGGTGGGGGTGTCGGGCAGGGTCGTGGTCAGGTGGACGGTCAGGGTGTGTTCGGGGGCCATCAGCCCGGGGGCCTGCCGGTCGAGGAACCCGTCGGCCAACGCGACCAGCGCCTCGGCGTCCCGCTGACGATCCCGCGCCCGGACCACGCTCTCCNCGTCTCCGGGCACCGCACCGGCGCCGGCATCACCGGCCTGGGCAGCACCGGCGGTGTCGAGGGGGCTGGTGGTGTCCAGGCTCGCCCGGGCCGCGTCCAACGCCGCGAGCAGCCGAGCACCGTCGTCCGGAGAAAGAACCGCGCTCACCCGGAGCATGCCGTCGTCGTCGTACTGCCACGCCAGCCGCGGCGCCGACCGGCGGGTCCGCTCCTGCCCGCGGGCCTGCCGGGCACACCGGACCAGCCGCTCGATCTGCCCGGCGGTGCAGTAC
>NZ_LJJX01000019.1:0-3415 GCF_001421075.1 Frankia sp. CpI1-P
GCGAGCGCGGCGAGTTCGCCGACGCTGACGAGGTCGCCGCGGCGCAGCCGGCGGGCGGCCAGCAGCCGGGACGGGTCGGGGAGTCTGAGCCGGCGCAGATGGTTGTGGCCGGCGTACAGGGCGTAGGCAGTGGCCAGCGCGTGAGCGCGGCCCCGCAACGCCGCCCGCACCTGCAGGGTCTGCTGCGGGTCGGCCGGTGCACCCTGGGCGGCACTGTAGGCGACACGCACCTCGAAGCGGGGGCCGAGGGCTTTCTGGGCGATCGCCCGGGACTCGGCCGCGTCTTCCGGTGGTGTCGGGCCGACACGCAGGGTGCCCGACGGCCGGGAGCTGTGCGGGATGACCAGGTCGAGGAGGACCGCCCACGGGCGGGGGTTGGTCCGCTGTCCGCGGTGGCGGGCGGCGGCGCGGCGCGCCTGGGCGAGCCGGCGGCCGGTGACCGGACGGGCAAGGATCTGCACCGCGGCGGTCTCGTCGTCGTCCAGTTCCCCCGCGGCGCCCAGCAGGCTTCGTACCGGATCTCCCGGTGGTTCGGCGCGCAGCGGCAGCACGTCCGCGCGGCCCAGCCGCAGCACACCTCCCTCCGCCAGCAGCCCCCTTTTGCCGACGTGCGCGGCGGGGTCGGCGGGGGGCAGCGGGTCGACGGCGGGGCGCAGGGTCGTGGTGCGGGCGCCGGGCCAGGCGGCCTGCACCGCCCGTTCCACCAGCCCCGGCGGCACGGCCCCGGGCACCCACAGGCGAAACGCGGTGCCGGTGCGGTGGGCGACGATTTCGAAGGCGAGGTAGGGCTGGCCGTGGCGTAGTCGGGCCCAGAAGGGGCGGAGCAGTCCGCTCATCTGCGACCAGAACACTCCGGCCGCGTCGGGGTGGACCTCGGGGGGCATGAGGATTTCCACGGTGCGGGCGTCGGCGATCAGCGCGGCGTCCCGCGNGGCCCGCAGACGCCGCCAGGTCAGCGCCGCGGCCAGGACGAGCACGACCATGGGCAGACCGGCGGGCAGCCCCCACACGGCGAGCAGACGCGCCACGGCGTGCCCGAGAGCGGACGGACTGGCCAGCCACCCCACCGGCGCCCCAAGCGCGGGCGGCGGCGGGGGTGGTGGCGGGGAGTGTGGGGACAGGTCAAACGTCATCGACGAATCCCTTGACGTGATCGGGGAGGCATCGGCCGTGGGGCGCGACGCCCTGGGCTGCGCGAACGGCGCGGGGAAGGAGACTTCGGGTGACCGGGTGACCGCTGGTCAGAGCGGGTCGGCGTCGTCCGCCGGGGTGAGCGGGCGGCGGGCCTCGGTGTGCACGGGGCCCACCTCGGCGGCGGTCGCGGGGTGGGTGTGCCGGCGGGCGAGGTCCACCGGGTCTGTGGTGATCAGCTCGTGTTCGCGGGGGCTGGCCTGCGCCCGGAACAGCGCCCTGCGTCCCGCGGCGACGAGCAGCGCGTCCCCGGGGCGGGCGGCGAGCAGTGCGGCGGTCTCGCCGTCGCTCAGCCCGCATGCCGCCTGCACGGCTGCGGCGGCGGAGCCGTCCTGACGCAGGAGGAGTTTGGTGGCGGCGTTCGCGATGATCGCGCGGCCTTCGTCGGTGCCGAGCAGGTCGCCGCTGTCCTGGGTGACCAGCGCGAGGCCGGCCCACCATTTCCGGGCGGCCTTGGCGAGGCGGACGAGGAACCGGGCGCCGGCCGGGTGGGCCATGAGCAGCCATGCCTCGTCGACGACCACGAGACGCCGCCGCCGCCGTGTGGGGTCGGCGACCTGCCGCCAGATCGCGTCCAGCACGAGCAGGGTTCCTGCGGCGCGTAGTTCCTCGGGGAGGGCGCGCAGCGAGTAGATGACGAGATGACCCGTGGGCGTGGAGGTGGTGGGCCCGTCGAACAGGCCCCGGTGTGATCCGGTGACGAACGGCGCGAGGAGCCTGGCGAGCTGCTGGCCGGCCGGCTCGGCCTGCAGCGCGGCGGTGACGTCGGCGAGCAGGGGTGCGGGCCGATCCCAGGTGGCCGGGTCCTGGCTGATCCCGGCGTGGGCGTAGGCGGCGAGNAGCGCCCGGTCCAACGCCGCCCGTCCCACCGGATCCTCGACCGGCGAGCCGGCGAGCGTGGCGATGAAGGTGTGCGCGAACAGTATCCGCCGTGTCAGTAGCTCCGGGTCGCTGCGGCCGTGGGCGGGCAGGTCCAGCGGGTTGAGGCGTACCCCTGGCGCGCCCAGGGACAGCTGTGTGCCGCCGACCGCGGTGGCCAGCGGTGCGTACTCGTCCTCGGGGTCGATCACATGTGCCTCGACGCCCTGGGCGAGACTCCGCACCACGTCGATCTTGGTGAGATAGGACTTTCCCGCGCCGGAGGTCGCCAGCNTGACGGAGTTGTAGTTCGCCCCGGCCCACCGGTCGTGCGCCACGACCCCGGTCGAGGACAGGTTCGGCCCGTAGACCACCGGTGCCGCGCCGGGGCGCAGCGGGTCGGGTAGCGCCACATCGGCGCTGGTGAAGGGGAATCCGGCGGCGACCGCGGCGGTGTCCATGGTGCGGGTTGCCTGAAGCAGGTCCTCGGCGAGGGGCAGGGTGGTCGCCCAGCCGGCGAGCATGCGGTAGCGGGCGGGGTGGACGGTCAGCAGGAGGCTGTGGGCGAGCGCGGTGACCCGTTCGACGTCCTCTGCCAGCTCGCCCACGCTGTCGGCGTGGACGGTGAGATACAGGCCGGTGGTGAACAGGCGGGCCTCGCCGCGGGCGAGACGGCCCGCGAGGTCCGCGGCATCATCAGCGGCCGCGTCAATCTCGGGGTCGTCGAGGCGACCGGCCGCGGCGGCCAGGCGCCGCCCTGACTCCAACCGGCCCCGCTGACGGCGCAGCCGGGCCGCGCCCACCGCGGCGGGGGTGGGCTGCAGATGCCAGGCCACGTCGAGGCGGCCCGGGTAGGCCAGCAGCGGCTCGAGCCAGCCGGTGGCGACCTCCCGGGGATAGCCGCTGACCAGCAGCGTCGCCGCGCACACCCCGCCGACCTGCACATGGTCCGCGGCCACGTGCAAGCTCGGGGTGAACAGCGCCGGTCCAACCAGCCGGGACGCGTCGCGCCCGGCGCGGCCCAGGCGTGCCCGGCGGCTCATCGGTCGGTTCCCGCCGCGCGCACGACACCGGAGGCGGTGACCCCGTCGGGTGGCACGGGCAGGTCGGGGTGGGCGGCGGTGGCCAGCAGCCGGCCGAGCGCCTCGCTGTCGAGGACCCGGACCCCGACGCCGGCGGTGGCCAGCACCCCGGCCGCGTCCTCCAGCTGCCGCAGTGCCTGGCCGGCGGCGGCGTCCCGACCGCCCCGCCCGGCGGGCACGGGCCGCCGTGCGGTGAGCAGGATCTGCCGGGCGCGCAACGCCCGACCCCGGCCAAGGTCGGCCAGGAACGCCGCCTGCTCCGCGGCCGCTTCCGCGAGCGCCGG
>NZ_LJJX01000019.1:6065-119491 GCF_001421075.1 Frankia sp. CpI1-P
GCGAGGACCGCGTGCAGCAGCCGTTCGTGGGCGACCGACAGCCGCAGCGCCCACTCCTCACCCGGCGTCACCGTCGCCGCGGACAGCACCGCCGGAGTCGCGCCCTGGCGGGCGGAGAGAACCAGCTTCGCCTCCGCGCCGCTGAGCACCCCGACGCGGACCGACTGGGCGAGCAGCCAGCGCAGCCCCGCACCCCACGGCCGCGGCGGCCAGGCCGCCGCCACCGGCACGCACGTCCCCACCGGCAGCCGGGGGAACTGCGCGCACGCGAAGGCCAGCCCGGCGCGGTAGCCGCCCCACACCAGCCGGTGTTCCACCCCGAGGCCCGACTCGCTGGCCCGCAGCGCCTCCAGGAAACCGGTGAGCACCTCACCGTCGAGATCCGCCCGCAGACCGGGGCGGCCTTCGGCCAACGCGGCGGAGAGGTGCCGCAGCATCGGTAGCGCGACCCCCACCGCCGCGACCAGCCAGCCTTCCTCGTCCTGGCGCTCTGCGATGTCCCGCCATACCGCCGCCCGCGCCCGCGCCGAGAACGCGGTGTCACCGAGAAGCGTCTGCAGTTCGACGATTCCCACCGGACGCTGCGGCAGCTCCTCGTGGACGTCACGNCCCTCGAGAACGCACAGGCCGCGTTCGGCTACCTCCGCGAAAGCGACGCCGGCGAGATCCAACGCCGTCGATTCTCCGCGTGCCGGATATCCGTTCACTGGTCTCCCTCGCTGTTCGTCAGAAAACGTGCGAGACCAGAACATCAAAAGCACCTGGCGAAACCGCTGACACCGTTGTCGAAATCCCTGACAGCGGCCTCCGTCATACGCAGGACGGGGGCCGGCCGGACCTGTCAGAAAGGCGCCCGTGCCAGCGGTTATCCCGCCGGACTGCCCGGGACGGAGGTATGGAGGGGCGGTTTTTTTCTTCGCTGGCACCGTAGGAATGTCAGCCGGTCCGCCAGCGACCTGTCAGGCGCTGTGGTCACCCCGTCGGTTGTGACGGAATCGGGGTGTCAGCGGCTCCGTCAGGACTGTCAGGGAAAAAGCCAGACGTTCGGGGTTTCCTCGGAACTGCCTCTCACCGGCCCGCCGCCGGTCCGAGACAACCTCCGCTGCTTTCCCCGAAGGAGACATGGCTGTGCCGTTCACATCGGGCACCACCGATCCCGGCCGCGAACCGGTCCCTCTCACCGTATGGACCACCCGCACCCAGGACGACGAACCCTNCTCCGAGGATGTTCTCGGTCGTGTTCTTGACGCCTACAGCCGTCGCGGTGACCTGGTCCTGTCCACCACCAGCGTCCCGCCCGCGGTCGGCGACCGGTGCATTACCGCCGGCCGACGTCACCGCACCGTGAACACCACCACCGAGGTGGACATCCTCACCGGCCACCGCCTGGACGCCGCCGCGCTCATCGTCGACCTGCACACGAGCACCGCCAGCCGCACCGTCCGCGCCGCTCTGTACGAGAAGATGGCCTTCTTGCTACGACCGGCCGGCATTCTTCTGATCGGGCTACCGCCCTCCATTCCCGACGGTGACCCTCTCACCGACACCGTCGCCGCCGCCCGCAGCGCCGGCCTGACCTACACCCAGCATCTCCTCACCATCCGCATTCCCCTGCCCGCAGGCTTTCTCACCCCGCCCGCGGACTGGGATCCAGCCGGCGACCCGACCCTGCCCACGCCGCTGCCACCGCTGCGCGTGCATGCCGACATCGCCGTGTTCACCCGCCCCACGGTTCGGAGCAGCCGTTGACCGCGACCAACCCGACTCCGCGGCGGGCCTACAGCCTCATTCCCGCCGGCCAGCAACACCCCCGCACCCAGCGCACCGGCCGTTACACCCCCACCTCCACCCAGCACCCCGCGCGCATGCTGCCCGCGCTCGCCCGCCACCTCATCGCCACCTACAGCCAGCCCGGCGACACCATTCTTGACCCGATGTGCGGTATCGGCACCACACTGGTCGAAGCCGCGCACCTCGGCCGGCACAGCCTCGGGGTCGACCTGGAATCCCGCTGGATCTCCCTCGCCCGCGCCAACCTGCGCCTCGCCCGCCAGCAAGGCGCCCACGGAACCGGCCGGCTTTTCCGCGGCGACGCCCGCCACCTCGAGCAGGTCATTCCCGCCGACTATCACGGCAGGATCAGCCTGCTGCTCACCTCACCGCCCTACGGGCAGGCCACCCACGGCACCATCGCCCTCGCCCCCGGCCANGGCGTCCACAAAACCGACTACCGCTATTCCGACAGCCCCGCCAACCTGGCGAACACCGACCTCGACGGTCTCCTCGACGGCATCGCCGCCGTTCTCCGCAGCGCCCACCGGCTCCTTTCCCCCGGGGGCATCGTCGCGCTCGCGGTCCGTCCTTTCCGCCACGCCGGCGCGCTGGTCGACCTCCCCGGCGCCCTGGTCGACCTNGCCGACGAGACCGGCCTGCACCTGCACGCCCGCGCCGCGGCCCTGCTCGCCGCCGTCCGCCCCGACGGCACCCTCGTCCCCCGCGCGACGTTCTTTGCCCGGCACAACATCCGCGTCGCCCGCGCCGCCGGCCACCCCCTCCATCTGATCGCCCACGAGGACATCCTCCTGCTGCGCACCCCTACCAGACCCGGCTGACAGCGGCCGCGACCTGCGCGAACAGGCAGCGCCGCCGCGGGGACGATGTCCGGCGCCGGGCTGACAGTTCGTTGGCGAAAGCCCTGACAGTTCGTTGGCGAAGCCCCTGACACCCCTGCCGCCGGGCACGCCGCACGACCCGGCGGCAGGGACCGCCTCGGCACAGCCCCTACTCGGCGCCCGCCGCCCGCCGGCCGCGTGAGGGACCGTGACCGTCCCCCGGCTGAGCCCTCCAGGCCGCGTACTCCGCGCCATCTCCCTCCGCCCATACCCCCGCCCTGCGAGGACCTTTTGGAGGTCCTGTTGAAGGAATGGACCGACGCGGACATCCGCCGTCTCCCCGCCGTCGTTGATCTCGTCACCGCCGGCGAAATCCTCGGGATCGGTCGCACNCAAAGCTACCGGCTCGCTAAAGCCGGGAAGTTTCCCGTGAAGATTCTCCGGATTGGTAGCCGATACAAGGTGCCAACGTCCCTCATTCGTCGGCACCTGTCCGTCGACGAGACCTCCATCGAAGACGCTTGACGCGGGATTTCGATAGAGCATCAATTGTATTGATGGTCGTCGCCATCGACCATGCCGACGATGTGTCATGGTTTCCAGTTCGTATCGGCCATGAATTATGTTCTCTGCCTCGTCTCATGCTGTTCTCTCTGTCAAACGACTCCGCGGTCCTTTCGAGCATGTGAAGGAGTGCTAGGTGTGGCGTCAGAAGATTCGCGTCCATACCTGTAAGGGTGAGGTGGATCGTCGGCTCCCCAATCTGGGATTGAAAGGATTCTCTGCAGGGTGGAAATTGGTACTGAGAAAAGGTGTGGCTGCCGTGGTACGGACGGCCGTCAGCTCGGAAAACGCNGCCCCAAGCTCAAGAAGAAAGATCACGGAAGGTGGTCGTATCGGATCCAAGTCCCCGATGATCTGCGGCCGCTGGTAGGCCGAGGGCAGATTCGGGGCTCTGGATACGCCACCGAAGAAGACGCACGGACGGACGCCGAGAAGGAAGTCGTCAAGATCCGTGCAGGCCGGCAGCATATCGGCCAGTTGACTGTCGGTCAGTACCTGGACGCCTGGCTCGCGGGAAAGCGGCGACTTCGCCCCACAAGCCGCGGGGGCTATGAGAGTAACATCCGCCTCTATCTGCGCCCCCTGCTCGGGGAACTGCCCCTCAAGGGTCTCCGGAAGAGCCACATAGATCAGATGATCGCACGGCTTGAGGTCGAGGGATCCGCTCCCGTGGAAGGGGGCAACGGTGCGATGAGAAAGTCTCGACCACTCGCTCCGAAAACGATCCTCGAGATCTTCGCGACGCTGCGAGCCGCGCTCAATGATGCAGTGGTCGAACGGTTGATTGACTGGAATCCTGCTTTGGGTGTGGAGATNCCGGAACAAGATGAGGAGGAGGTTGAACCGTGGGAACCCGAGGAGGTCGGCCGATTCCTGGACGAGGCCGCTGACGACCGCCTGGCCGCCCTGTACGAGCTGATCGCCATTCACGGGGTACGTCGAGGGGAAGCCTGTGGGCTGGTCGACACGGACGTTGACGCGGAGGCGTCGAGGCTGACGATCTGCCGGCAGATCGTCGAGTCGCAGGGCCGCCTAGGCGTGTGGCCACCCAAGACGAAGTCGGGAAAGCGGCCACTCGATATCGATCCGATGATGCTCGAATCAATCACGGCACGCCAGCTCGAGCGCGATGCCGAGCGCGACGCGGTCGGACCGGCATGGAACAACGGCATCCTGCCTAACCAGCGCGGGGAATTGGTACAGCTCGTCGGACTGATCTTCACCCGCCTCGACGGGAGGCACCTCTCGCCGGCGTACGTCACGAGCCATATGCAGGTGATTGCCCGTCGGGTGGGGCTGTGCTGCCAACTCGTGCGCCCGGCCAAACGGGGCGCAAAGACGCTGACGGTCGGCAAGCGGTACCGGGCGCCAGAAGGTGTATGGACGGTTTACCGGGATCGGGAGCCGTGCGGGCAGGTGACGGTGATCGGCTGCACCCGACGTCGCGGCTCCGGCGCGGTGCTACACCTCGCAGAGGCGCTGCCGATCGACCTGGAGACCGGCACGGAGCTCGGCGAGAAGCTGCTGTCCCGCAAACGTCTTCATGATCTTCGGCACGGGAGCGCGAGCATCCAGATCGCCGAGGGCGTGGACATCACCCTCGTGTCCAAGCGGCTCGGCCATGCCTCCCCTGCGATCACCGGCCGCCTGTACGCGCACCTGCTGCGCTCGGCCGGAAGAGAGGTTGCTCAAACCACGGCGAGCGCCATCCCGCGTCGTGCAGTGCGGGCGGCGCGCCCACACGACGCCCACAACGATCAATAGTCATGATCCGCGTGTGTGGGACCTACTAACCATGCAGCTAACACGCCTGTCACGGGGTGGGCCGTCAGGGACTCGAACCCTGAACTCGCCGGTTAAAAGCCGGCTGCTCTGCCAATTGAGCTAACGGCCCCGCGGGGCGATCCTACCCGGGTGGGGTGTGGTCCTCGAAGCCGCCGGCCATGGGGGAGCCGGGCCGAGGCGCCATCCTGGTGCGACGCGGGTCACAGTGCGCCGGACCGTCGCTTCCGTCGATGATGGCGATCTACGACCTCACCTCCTGCTTTCCGGACGCGACACGCCACCCGGGACGAGTCGGGGGACGAGCATCCGCGAGCGTCGAGGAGCCCACGTGAGCGACATCAGCCCGGCCGCCCAGTCCGAACCGAACGCCGCGAGTGCGGGGCGCACGATCGTCTTCATCCACGGGCTGTGGCTGACGTCGGCGAGCTGGCAGCCGTGGATCGACCGGTTCGCCGCCCGCGGGCACACCGGTCTCGCCCCGGAATGGCCGGGGATGGATCGAGACCTCGAGGCGTTGCGGAACGAGCCGACCGCCGACAACCACGTCGGCCTGGTCGAGGTGACGAACAGCTACGCGAAGGCCGTCGAGGCCCTGCCGGAGGCGCCGATCCTCGTCGGGCACTCGTTCGGCGGCCTGATCGTCCAGCTCCTNCTCGACCGTGGCCTCGGGGCGGCCGGGGTGGCGATCTCGCCGGCGCCGGTGAAGGGCGTGCTGCGGCTGCCGCTGGCCACGCTGCGCTCGTCGGCTCCGGTGCTGACGAAGCCGGCGACCCGCGGCCGGGTGGTCGGGCTGACCGCGGACCAGTGGTTCTACGCGTTCGCGAACACGGTCAGCCGGGCCGAGTCGGACGAGCTGTACGCGCGGCTGCAGGCGCCCACCCCGGGCCGGCCGCTGTGGCAGGCCGCGTTCGCGAACGTCAACCCGAAGGCGCCGAGCAAGGTCGACTTCACCAAGGCCGACCGGGCGCCGCTGCTGGTCCTCGGCAACGGCGCCGACCACACCGTCCCGGCGTNGGTGAGCCGGGAGGCGTACACCCGCCAGCGCAAGTCGGGGGCGATCACGGCGTACCACGAGTTCCCGGGCCGCCCGCATCTGACGGCCAGCGTGGCCGGCTGGGAGGAGGTCGCCGACCTCGCCCTCGCCTGGGCGCTGACCCCCCGCTCCGGCGAGGTCTGAGCTCGGCTCGGCGGGTCAGGACGGCGAGAAGTGCACCGGAAGGGCGGACAGGCCGCGCATCCACGGTGACGGACGCCAGACCAGCGCGTCGGGAGAGACGGCGAGGACGGCGTCGGGCAGCCGGTCGAGCAGCACCTCGACGGCGCCCCGCACGATCGTCTCGGCGATCTCCTGCGCGGGATACGGGCAGCGGTGCTCACCGTGGCCGAAGGACATGTGGGCGTGGTTGCCGCCGGGTCCCTCGAAGGAGTCCGGCCGCACCTGCGGGTCGCCGTTCGCCGCCGCGCAGCTCAGCACGAGCATGTCACCGGCCTGGATGTGCTGGCCGGCGAGCTGGGTGCTGCGGACCGCCCAGCGGCCGGACATGTTCTGCAGCGGCGTGTCCTCCCACAGCACCTCGTTGAGTGCCTGCCCGACGCTGCGCCGGCCCCCGGAAAGGGTGACGGCGAAGCGGCTGTCGGTGAGCATCAGCCGCAGCGTGTTGCCGATCCAGTCGGTGATCGGCTGCTGGCCGATTCCGACGATCAGCAACAGGTCCCACGACGCCTCCTCGTCGGTCAGCTTCCCGGGATGGCCGAGCATCGCGGACGGGAGGTCCGGCCGGGGGCGTGCCCGTCGGTCGGCCAGCAGCGCGTTGATGATGGCGACGAACCGGGAGTGGCCGGCGACCGCCTCCGGCCCGGAGCCGTCCGTGGCCGCGTTCATCGCCGCGAGCAGCTCGGGCAGGCCGGTCTCGGGGATGCCGATCATGCGGCCGATCAGCAGCATCGGCATCGACTGGGCGTACTCGGCGATGAGGTCCGCCTCGCCGCGCCCGGCGAAACCGTCGATCAGCTCGTCGCAGGTCCGTTCGCACAGCGCCCGCAGCTCGAACAGGTCCACGTCGCCGAGCACGTCGTTCATGATCGCGGAGCGGCGCTCGAACTCGGCGCCCTCCAGGTGCATCGTGTACGGCTGGTAGCCGACGACGGGGAGCAGCGGCCAGTCCGGCGGGACGCGGTCCCAGGCGTTCCAGCGGCGCGGGTCGCGACCGTACAGCTCCGGGTTGGTCGTCACGTAGTGCAATTCCCGGTAGCCGAGGACCAGCCAGGCGGGGATGTCGCCGTCGAGCAGGATCGGCGCGACGGGGCCGTGGACGCGCCGCATCTCCCGGTACATCTGCGCCGGATTGTGCTGGAATCGCGGGCCNTACAACCGGACCGCCCCGGGGTGGTCCGGGAAGTCCGGGGCCGGCACCGCGAGCTCGGTGGCGGCCGGCGCCGCAGCCCAGTTGTCGACGCGGTCGTGGGACGGAGGTGTCACGGCGAGGTCTCCCGGGCGGTGGACAGTGCGTACAGGTGGTTGACCAGTGCGATCAGCACCGACTTGCTCGACGCGCGGTGCCGGGCATCGCAGTCGATGAGCGGGACGTCGTCGGACAGAGACAACGCCTCGCGCAACTGCGGCAGCGTGTGCTCCGGCTCGCCGAAGTTGTTCCGCGCGACGATGAACGGCATCCCGTGGTGTTCCAGCCGGTCGATCGCGTACCAGGAGTCCGCCACCCGGCGGGTGTCGACCAGGACGACCGCGCCGAGCGTCCCCGCGAACAGCCGGTCCCACAGGAACCAGAACCGCTCCTGCCCGGGGGCGCCGAACAGGTAGAGCACCATCCGCTCGTTGAGGCTGATCCGGCCGAAGTCGAAGGCCACGGTGGTCGTGGTCTTCTCCNGCACGCCGCCCGTGTCATCGATGCCGATGCCGGCGCCCGTCATCGTCTCCTCGGTGCTCAGCGGGCGGATCTCGCTGACCGCGCGGACCATCGTGGTCTTGCCGACGCCGAACCCCCCGACGATCACGATCTTCAGGGCGTCGTTGACCGTGCTCGCCAGCGGGGCGCGGGAGCGCGGTGGGGCCTGGACGGCGACCTCAGAGCTTCTTGAGTCCAACGAGCACCTGCTTCAGGATCTCGGGATGGGGCAACGGCGTCCTGACGACGGAGGCCGAGGGATGGCGCGCCGCGATCCGGCCGGTATCCAGCAGGTCGCAGAGCAGGATCTTCACCACGCTCACCGGCAGCTTCAGCTCGGCGGCGAGCTCCACGACGGCGACCGGTGTCCGGCACATCCGCAGGATCGCGGCGTGCTCGGACTGCATGCCTGGCGCCGGGTCGCTTTCGCTGACGATCAGCGTGACGAGGTCGAAGGCGTTCTCGTCGGCGCGGCTGCGCCCGCCGGTGACGGTGTAGAGCCGGTCGGGGTTCTCCCCGTCGATGGCCTCGCGGATCACGAGGCCGCGAACCCGGGGGCGGCCTCGCGCGGCGGGGCGCTGAGGTAGTCGCCGATCTGCTCGACCAGCTCGTTCATGTTGTGCCCGATCACGCCGGCGTCGGCATCGTCGGTCGCCACGACGGCGAGGTGAGCGCCCTGGCCGGCCTCGATGATGAACAGCAGCCCGCCGTGGAACTCGGTCATGGACTGCCGCACGCCTCCGCTGCCATCCCCGAACTCCACCGACGCACCGTGCGAGAGGCTCTGGATACCGGAGGCGATGGCGGCGAGCTGGTCCGCCTGATCCACGCTGAGCCCGGAACTGCGGCAGAGCTTGAGCCCGTCCTTGGAGAGCACCAGGGCGTGTCGGGTTCCCGGAGTCCGCTCCAACAGGTTCTCCAGCAGCCAGTCGAGGTCACGGGTTCTCGTGTTCATGCTTGTCTCCGGCCGTGCGTAGGAGCGATCAGGAGTTGCCGTTCCGCCTGGTGGGGTGGCCGCTGGGGATGGACCCGTCGGCGTCGGTCCCGCCCCGCGTCTGGAACCACGTGCCCGTGTCCGGACTGCTGGCGGTGCCCCCGGCATCGGGGTGCGGTTCCGGCGGTTCCGGCAGCATGGTCGGTCCGGTCAGCATGGTCGGTCCGGTCAGCGCGGTCGGTCCGGTCAGCGCGGTCGGTCCGGTCAGTGATGGCGGCAGCAGGGGCAGCGCGGGCGGTTCGGCTGGTGACGGCGGCGGGGGTGGCGCCGCCGGTTCCGTGCGTGACGGTGACAGCGGTGGCAGCGGTGGCAACGGCGGGCGACCCGCGTCGGGCCGGTCGGTCACGTCGGAGGTGCTCGAGGCGTCCGCGTCGGTCCGCCCGCCGCGGGTCGCGCGGCGGAAGGCGCCGAAGCGGGCACCGGCGTCGGCGGGCGGGGAGGTGCGCGCCGGCGCGGGCGGGACCGGCAGCCGGCCCACCGCGTTCGCCATGGTCTCCCCGCGACGCCGTTTCGGCAGCGCCTCGCGGGGCGCCGGCGGCGCGGCCGGCTCGCCGGGAACATCGGCGCGCGCAACCGGCCCCGTCGGGCTGTCCAGGATGGGGGTGCCGGGCGCGGCGGGTCGCCCCGCCGCGGCACCGCCCGCGAAGTCGGTGCCTGCCAACTCGGTGCCCGCCAACTCTGTGCCCGCCAACTCTGTGCCGTTGAAGCCGGTGCCGTTGAAGCCGGTGCCGTCGAAGCCGGTGCCGTCGAAGCCGGTGCCGTCGAAGCCGGGCTCGGCCGAGACGGGGCGCTCGAGCATGCCGATCGCGCCCCGAGACGCCGCCCCGGCGTCTGCGCGCCTCGCCGTGCCCGGGGCGCCCGCGGTCGCCTCGACGATCCCGCCCACCGGCAGCCCGGTTGCGGCGGGGTTCGGCCGTGGCTGGGTGACGAGCCGGCGGGGGATCATCACCACGACGCCGGTGCCGCCGCGCGAGGACGGCCGGAACGACACCGTCAGACCGTGCTTGCGGGCAAGCACGCCGACGACGGCCAGGCCCAGGCGGGTGCCGGACAGCGTGGTCAGATCCAGCGGCTCCGCCGAGACCGCGGCCTCGGCGCGGCGCAGCGCGGCGGGTCCCATGACCAGGCCGCCGTCCTCGATCGTCACGACGATGCCGGCCTGGACCTCCTCCACGTAGACATGCACCTCCTCGGACGGAGGCGAGAAGCTGGTCGCGTTGTCCATCAGCTCGGCGAGGGCGTGCATGACGCCCTCCGCGGCGTAGCCGGCGACCGCGACCGTGCTCGTCGAGTGNAGGCGGACCCGCTGGTAGGCGCTGATCCGGCCGACCGCGCCGCGCAGGATGCTCTCCATCACGATCGGCTTGGTCCATCGCCGCCCGGTGCGGGCACCGGTCAGCACCGCGATGCTGTCCGCCAGTCGGCCCGCCTGCGCGGTCGCGTGGTCCAGACGGAGCAGGTCGCCGAAGACCTCCTCGTCGTGGCGCTCCTCCATCTCGCGCAGGTCCGCGAGCATGCTCGTCGCCAGGGCCTGCACCCGGCCGGCCGCGTTGGCGCAGGCGGACATCGCGGCGGCGCGCATCCGCTCGCCGCGGCCGATCTCCGTCGCCAGCGCTCGCAGGATGCGCCGATGTGTCTCGCGCGCCTCGCGGTTTCCGTCGCCAATCTCCGGGTCCGCGGCGCCGATCTCACCGATCTCGGCGATCTCGGCGAGCGCGGCCTCGGGCGAGGCGCCATCACGCAGCCGCTTCACCACCGCGGGCAGGACCTGGTCGGCGAGCTGGGCGGCGCGGGTGTTCTGCGTCTGGACCTGCAGCTGCGCGCCGGCGAGCCGGTTCTCCAGGTCGGTGACCTGGCTGCGTAACCGGCGGACGGCCCGACCTCGGCCGAGCGCGAGCGCGACGGTGAGCAGCACGACGGCGGTGGCCACCACCGCGGACACGATCACCGGCGGCCGGTCCGGGCCGGCGGTCGCGACGTTCGCCCACACGCCCGCGCCGACGACGGCCAGGACGGCGATCAGCAGGACGACAGGCGTCTGATCGGTCAGGGCGCGGGGACCACGGCGGGTGGGCAAGGCATGTGTCGGCATGAGGCGGTCCTCGTCAGCGGCTGGTGGCTAGCACGCGGGGACGGTCCGGGCGGCCGCCGAGGGCGCGCCGTGGGCCGTGGGTGCGTTCGGGGTGGGACGTGCGTCGACCCAGGTATGTGACTGCCACGGTTTCGACCCCCCGGTCTCGCCTTGTCGCCGGTCCCGCCTGTGGATCTCGCCGGTCCCGCCTGTGGACCTCGCCGATCCGGCCTGTGGACGAGGCGCCCAGGCCGCCGCCGGCGGCGGCCGGCCCGGGTCGGTGGCGATGTCGGACAGCCTAGGCACGCATTCACGGCTCGCCGACGGTCAGCAACCAGCATTGAGCGGGACGATCGACCCCTAGTGGCAGGGATGGGGCACTGTTGTCCCCGAATGGTCCCCGGAGCTGCGCGGAACCATCCGGGGACAAGGGATCGGTTCCGCTAGAGGCGGCGGTCCTGCCTATGCGCGAATGGCCTAGATTCCCGGCCGCCTTGCCGGAATGCCCCGTTTGCCCGGCTCATTGGTGATGATTTGATGGCATCTGGTCGATATGGGGGCGCCGCGGCACCGTCTCGCGGATTCCCCGCCTAGCGGTGACGTGATGGTGCGGCTGCCGGCGTGGACCGAGCCAGGGACGGACTGTTGGCACTTTCGGGCCATCGGGAGAACCTGGAAGGCTCGCTGTCGGCGACGGGCGCGGCCTGGTCCAGCGCAGCCCGGCCTGGCGCGGTGCAGCTCCGGCCTGGCGTAGTGCAGCCCGGCGCGGTGCGGCGTGCTCAGCGGCCCCGGGCCGCGGCGGGGCCAGGGTAGGGCAACAGCGCCATCTCCCGGGCGTTCTTGATCGCCCGGGTCACCTCCCGATGCTGGCGGGGGGNCAGCCCGGTGATCCGCCGCGCCCGGATCTTGCCCCGGTCCGAGATGAACTGGCGCAGCAGGGCGATGTCCTTGTAATCGACGTAGGTGATCCCGCGTTCGCGGAGAATGTTCGGCTTCTTACGCTGTCCCGGCTGCGGGGCGCGACGCGTGGGCATGGGATGACCTCCTGTCGACCATCGGCGTCATCTCGGTTATCTCACGGAGCGCGCCGTGATGGTCGGGCGACGACGATCCGCGCTCGGTCGCCATGGCGGCGCCACCCACCCCGGTTTGGCGGCAAACCGCCGATCCTGCACATCGTTGATTTCAGGTAACTCTAAGCATCTACTTCGGCCGGGTGGTGGTCACGTGGGGTGACGGGGATCGCGGCCTTCCGCCTCACATCAACCGTTCGGAAGGAGACTCTCGTGAGTAGAAGCCATTCTTCGGCACGCGCGGCGGCACTCACCGCCGCGCTGGCCGCCGGAATCGTCGCCGCCATCCCGGGCCTGGCCGGGGTGGCGAGCGCCGCTCCCGCAGCCCCGGGTGCTGCGGGTGCCGCGGCCGTTTCACAGCGCCCGGCACTGTTCGGCGGCCTGCGGGCGGTCGGGCTGACCACAACGGGTTACCTGGTCCGCTTCGACGTCAACGCGCCCTCCCGGCTGGTGCGGATCGGTCGGGTCACCGGCCTCGTCGGCGGCGACACGAGCCTCATCGGGATCGACTACCGGGTGCAGAACAGCCGGCTCTACGGTGTCGGCAACCTCGGCGGCATCTATGTGATCAACACGTCCAACGCGGTCGCGATCCGCGTGTCGCACCTGACGGTGGCGCTCAGCGGCACCGCCTTCGATGTCGACTTCGACCCGGCGGCCAACCGACTGCACATCATCAGCAACACCGGCCAGAACCTGCGGCACAACCTCGACGACTCGATCGGTACCCCGCCGATCGGCACCACGGTCGTCGACACGCCGCTGAAGTACCCGCCGGCGGTCATCGCGGCGAACGGTCTGACCGGCGCCGCCTACACCAACAACGACCTGGACCCCGCGACGTCGACCACCCTGTTCACCATCAACACCACCCTCGGGCAGGTGGATGTCGACTCGCCGGCCAACTCCGGCCAGCTCGTCCCGACGGGGCGGTTCGGCGTGCCCGTCGGCGGCAACGCCGGCTTCGACATCTACACCCGACGGTCGAACGGCCGGGCAGTCAGCAACCGGGCCTTCGCGACCCTGCTGGTCGGGACCACCTACCGGCTGGCCGAGATCGATCCGCTGACCGGGCGGATCCGCGNCCACGGCTCGTTCCCGAGCAACGCCCAGGTCGCCGACATCGCGATCCCGCCGAACCAGTAGAGGGCCGAGCCAGCCGGAACTGCCGCCAGACTCGCGGCGGGTCGGGATGGTGCCCACACCGTCCCGACCCGCCCGCGGGGTCCTGCCGACCGCCGCGCCCGCGCCCGCGGGCGCGCCCCAGGCCGGGTCAGCTCCGCTTGCGGTCGGAGCCGTCGAGGGTGATCCGGTCGCCGGTGACGATCCCGGCCCGCCGCAGCGCGTCGGCGATGGCCCCGTCCGGCGCACCGCCGCGCCCGCCCCGGCCACCGCCCGCACCGCCGCCGCCCCGGCCACCGCCCGCGCCGCCGCCGGAACCCACGCCGCCGGAGCCCCCCGTCCCGCCGCGGCCACCGCCGCGCGTGCCGGGACCCCGACCGGCCGATCCGTCGCGGCCGCCGCCCCGGCCACGGCCACCGACGCCGTCGCGGCGCTCACCGCCGGCCTCGCCGCGCCGCGCGCCCTCCCGACCCGTGCCGCCGCCGCCGGGAGCCCGCCGCTCGCTACCGCCGCTACCGCCGCTACCGCCGCTACCGCCGCTACCGTCGCCGCCGCGGCGCCCCGAACCGCGCCCGCCGCCGCCCGCCGGCGCCCCGACCTCGTCGTCCAGGCGCAGCGTCAGCGAGATCCGCTTACGCGGGATGTCGACGTCGAGAACCTTCACCGTGACGATGTCGCCGGGCTTGGCGACCTCCCGCGGGTCGCTGACGAAGTTCTTCGACATCGCCGAGACATGCACCAGGCCGTCCTGGTGCACCCCGATGTCGACGAAGGCGCCGAAGGCGGCCACGTTGGTGACGGTGCCCTCCAGCGTCATCCCGGGCACCAGGTCCGCGAGGGTCTCGATCCCCTCCGTGAACGCCGCCGTGCGGAACGCCGGCCGCGGGTCGCGTCCCGGCTTCTCCAGCTCGGCGAGGATGTCGGTCACCGTCGGCAGCCCGACGGCGTCGTCGACGAACTCGGTCGGCTTCAGTGACCGCAGCACGGCACCGTTGCCGATGAGCGTGCTCAGCTCGCTGCCGGTGGCCGCGAGGATCCGCCGGACCACCGGGTAGGACTCGGGGTGCACGCTGGAGCCGTCCAACGGGTCGTCCCCGCCGCGGATGCGCAGGAAGCCGGCGCACTGCTCGAACGCCTTCNGGCCGAGCCGGGGCACCTCCCGCAGCGCCTCGCGGGTGCGGAACGGGCCGTTGGCGTCGCGGTGGCGGACCAGGTTCTCGGCGAGGCCCGCGCCGATTCCCGACACCCGGGTCAGTAGCGGCGCCGACGCGGTGTTGACGTCCACCCCCACGGCGTTCACGCAGTCCTCCACCACGGCGTCGAGGGACGACGACAACCGCGTCTCGGACAGGTCGTGCTGGTACTGGCCCACCCCGATCGACTTCGGATCGATCTNGACGAGCTCGGCGAGCGGGTCCTGCAGGCGGCGGGCTATCGAGACCGCGCCCCGCAGCGAGACGTCCATCCCGGGCAGCTCGGCCGCTGCATAGGCGGACGCCGAGTACACCGACGCCCCCGCCTCGGAGACGGTCACCTTCGTCAGGGACAGCTCCGGATGCCGGCGGATGAGGTCGTCGGCCAGCTTGTCGGTCTCCCGAGAGGCCGTCCCGTTCCCGATCGAGATCAGGTCGACGCGGTGCTCGGCGGCCAGGCGGGCCAGGGTGGCGATCGNCTCGTCCCAGCGCCGGGCCGGGACGTGCGGATGGATGGTGTCGGTGGCGACCACCTTGCCGGTCGCGTCGACCACGGCGACCTTCACGCCCGTGCGGTANCCCGGGTCCAGGCCCATCGTCGCCCGGCTGCCGGCCGGCGCCGCGAGCAGCAGGTCGCGCAGGTTGGCCGCGAACACGCGCACGGCGGTGTCCTCCGCCGCCGTCCACAGCCGCATCCGCAGGTCCACGCCGAGGTGCACGATGATGCGGGTGCGCCAGGCCCAGCGGACGGTGTCGACGAGCCAGCGGTCCGCCGGCCGGCCCGCGTCGGAGATCCCGAAGGTCTCGGNGATCCGCAGCTCGTAGCTCGTCGGCCCGGGTGCGGGCAGGGCGCCCGGCTCGGCCGGGGTGTCGGGCTCCAGGGTGAGGTCGAGGATCTCCTCCTTCTCGCCCCGGAACGCGGCCAGGATGCGGTGCGAGGGCAGCGAGGTGAACGGCTCGGAGAAGTCGAAGTAGTCGGCGAACTTCGCGCCGGCCTCCTGTTTGCCCTCCCGTACCCGGGAGACGAGCACGCCACGGGACCACATCTGCTCCCGCAGCGCGCCGATGAGATCGGCGTCCTCGGCGAACCGCTCGACGAGGATCGCCCGCGCGCCCTCCAGCGCGGCCCCGGCGTCCGCCACCCCCTTCTCCGGGTCGACGTAGCCACTCGCCGTGCCGTGCGGGTCGAGGGCAGGGTCGCCCAGCAGGGCCAGGGCCAGTGGCTCCAGGCCGGCCTCCCGGGCGATCTGCGCCTTCGTCCGCCGCTTGGGCTTGTACGGCAGGTAGATGTCCTCCAGCCGGGCCTTGGAGTCCGCCGCCAGGATCTGCGCCTCAAGGGCCTCGTCGAGCTTGCCCTGGGCGCGGATGGACTCCAGCACCGCCGTGCGCCGCTCCTCCAGCTCCCGCAGGTAGCGCAGCCGCTCCTCCAGGGTGCGTAGCTGGGTGTCGTCGAGGGTGCCCGTCGCCTCCTTGCGGTAGCGGGCGATGAAGGGCACGGTGGCGCCCCCGTCGAGCAGGTCGACCGCCGCCGTCACCTGCCCCTGGCGCACGCCGAGCTCGTCGGCGATCCGCTGATGGATGGACCGCTGTGGGACAGATGTCGTCGTCACAATGCCTGATCCGCCTTCTCGTCCTCGTCGCTGCTGTGCGCGTCAGCGCGGTGCCGGGCCGTCCGGCCGATCCGCGCTGACTGCGAGACTACGGGCGATCACCCGCCGCTTTCCGCCCGGGCGGCCATCCGGGCTGATGCGCCGGCCGCCGCCCGTGGGCCGCGGTGCGGCGATCGGCCCGGGCCGCCGTCCGCCGAGGGCATCCTCCGTGGTCGTGGCTGGTCCGGTGTGATCCGGTGTGATCCGTCCCGTTCGATTCCGTTGCTGGGCATATCCCATTGGTGCGACATGACCTATGATGTGCGCGTGCGCACAGGGGGTGGGGCCGCGGGTGCGGGAGACTGTTATTCTCCGCATTCCGGACGTGGTCCGGCTGGATACGGCACGTCCATGCCGGGGCCGTCCGCCGCCGGATTGNGACGCAGGGCGGCGGAGTGACTCGGGAGAGTACTCCGGGCCCCGTTCGCGGCCCGGCCCTGAGCCCGACCGGCGTCGGCGGCATTCGCCACGAGGCTTTCCTGTACCGGGGTGACGTCGGTTTCCTCAGTGCGACCAGGGATTTCATCCTCGCCGGCCTCGCGGCGGACGAGGACGTTCTCGTCGCGGTGACGCCCTCGCGGATGGCGCTTCTTCGGGCCGTGCTCGGCCGGGCCGCGAGGCGAGTCACATTTCTTGACCTGACGGAGGTCGGCCGGAATCCGGCGCGCATCATCCCCGCCTGGCAGGAATTCCTCGACCTCGGGATCGAACGGGGCCGGACGGTCCGCGGGATCGGCGAGCCGCTGTGGTCCGGGCGCCCCGTTCCCGAGCAACGGGAATGCATGCTCCACGAGGCCCTGCTCAACGAGGCCTTCGCCGCCCCGCCGGCCTGGCGGCTGCGCTGCCCCTACGAGGTGACCGCGCTCGATT
Organism: Frankia sp. CpI1-P; assembly: GCF_001421075.1. Classification (NCBI taxonomy): domain Bacteria; kingdom Bacillati; phylum Actinomycetota; class Actinomycetes; order Frankiales; family Frankiaceae; genus Frankia; species Frankia sp. CpI1-P. The sequence continues at coordinate 22,902 of NZ_LJJX01000019.1, forward strand.
CGGTGACCGTCGACGAGGTGTGGCAGACCCATCCGGTGGTGGTGGACGGCGGGCTCGGCCGCATCAGCGCGCGCTACCGGCCGCCGGCCGGACCGGCCGCGTCGGTGACGGCCGCGGCTGCCGCCGTCGCCGTCGCGGTGGCCGAGGCCGGAGCCGCTTCGGCCACGGCCGCCGCCGTGGTGGCCGAGGCCGGTGTCACGTCTGCCAGCGCCACCTCTGTCGCCGCCGCCGCTGCTGTCGCCGCCGCGGCGGTGGCCGACGCTACCGTGGCCGTTGCGACGGGCGTTGCCTCCGGCCCAGGCGAGGGGGCCGATCTGCCGGCCCGGCCAGGCACGGCTACCCGATGGGATCTGCTTGCCGAGCCGCTACCGGACCTCGGTCCGCCGCGGGCCGAGGTTGCGTTCGGCCCGGCTGACCTCGGTCTGGTCCGCGCGGCGGCCACCCGCGCGGCCCTCGCGGACGGGCTGGGGGAGGACCGAGCCGGCGATCTCGAACTCGCCGTGCACGAGGTCGCGACGAACAGCATCCGCCACGGCGGCGGGCGAGGAGCCGCGCGTTTCTGGATTTTCGCCGGCTGCCTGATCTGCGAGGTCACCGACTCCGGTCAGCTCGCCGACCGGCTCGCCGGGCGACGGCGTCCGGACCTCGACCTCAGTGGCGGGCGCGGGCTCTGGCTTGTCAACCAGCTCTGCGATCTCGTGCAGCTCCGTTCGGGGAGCGCCGGCACGACCGTGCGGATGTTCATGTACGTCTGACCGGTCGCGGCGCTGGCGCGCACGCCCGGTGGGGGAGGAGACTGCGGTGACGTCAGCGGAGCGGACCCGGGTCGGGCGCGGAGCCTGGCCCACGGACGGCCGGGGCGGGACCATCGCCCCGGCGGAGGGCGGATCCGCCGCCGGGCCGGGCCGGTGCTACGGCGTCGGCGCGGGCGAGGCCCCACCCGCCGGCAGCACCGACGCGGACATCCTCGCCGTTCGCGCCGGGGTCACCGCGCTCAGCCGGGCGCTGAACTGGCACGGCGGGCCGGGCACCCCGGTGCCGACCGACGGCCGCTTCACCGCCGCCACCAGGGCGGCCGTCATCGCCTTCCAGGAAAAGCTGCAGCCCGTGATCAACCGTGACATGTACCTGCCGGCGGTCGAGCACAGCCTGGCGGGATTCGTCAACAAGGAGACGTCCTACGCGTTGTTCATGCCGATCGCGGACCGTTACGCGTTGAAGTACACGGTCCCCCGCGGACTCCTGCGCGGTATCACCACCATCGAGAGCAACTGGGATCCCGGCGCGGTCGGCTACTGGACCAACTCGGATTTCGGGCTCTGCCAGTGGAACACCACGCTTCCGGAGATCACCACCGCCCGGGCGCTTGATCCCTTCTGGGCGCTCGACTCCACCGCCCGGGCGATGCGAGAACGCTTTGATTCCGACCGCTGGGGCCATAACTGGCTGTACGTCATTGCCGCGCACAATGTCCCGACCTGGGCCGCGCAGTGGGCCCAGGGCGAACTATCCGCCACCGATCCGGCCGACAAACCAAAACTCGACCGGATGAACGGCTACGTCAGCAACGTCCTCGCCCGCGTCTGGTGACGGCGGTGGCCGGCCCGGTGCCGAGGGGACGCGGCGGGGGTCAGTCCGGAAGGGCCGTGACCTTGTCCAGGACCGCGGTGTTCAGCCGGCGGATGCCGATCGGGGCGAAGGTGCGTTCGAAGAAGCCGCCGACCCCGCCGGCGCCGTCCCACGTGGTGGTCGCCGTGACCGTGCTCTGCCGCTCGCCGGCGCCGGGCGTCACCTGCCACTGGGTCTGCAGCGAGGAGTTCTGGTCCGCCTCGACGAGGGTGGTCGGATCCGGCGCGGACACCGTCGCGTCGACCTGGCGGACCCGCTTGCGGGTGGCCTGCAGCCGGTAGGCGATCCGGCTGCCCGCGCCGATGCCACCCGCCAGCACCCGGTACTCCGAGACGTTCTCCGGCCAGGACCGGGCGCGGGTGCCCTGGTAGTCGGCGAGCTTCGCGACGACCTGCTCGGGCGTGCCGGGCACGGCCCGCTGGACCACGACCTTGNTCTGTCCCACCGCTGTTCCTCCCTCGCTGCCGGGCATCCGCACCGGTCAGATTCGCACGCCGGCCGCGGACGCCGCAGCAGGGCCGCCCAAGCACCGATCCGGGATGGCCGGATCGATTACCCAGAGTTACATTGCGAGAGACGCTGGCGGCGGCCCCGAGACTGGCCGCGGCCACGGGGGCGCCGATGAGGGGGTAGGCCGATTTCTCGCGTATGGCCAGGTTGTCCGCGTGCCTTCGGAGATCTCCTCGTCTTCTGCACGGGCGCGGACAGCCGCGCGGTAGGTCCGCAGGACCGGCACCGTTTCGTCACCGCCGGTGCACTCATGCTGCTGACCGCTGGGCTCGCCACCTACGCAGGGGCCACCGTCGCCGGGATGGGCCTGCACCGCTCGGCCCTCGGCGCGCTCCCGTTCGGCCTGTTCTACGCAACGGTGATCTTTTTCCTCGACCGATCGGTGCTGCTGTCCGCCCGCCCGTACCGCTACGGTCCGGACGGGTCCGTCCGGGTGGGCCGGGCCGGGCCGGCCACCGTCATGCGGATCTTCATCGCCGTCTGCGCCGCGGTGCTCGTCGGGGAGACGCTGCTACTGAGGATCTTCGCGCCGTCGATCGCGCCGCGGGTCACCCAGATCCGGCAGGAGGATCTCGGCCGGGTGCTGCGCGGCTGGGATGCCAACCAGCTCGGCNAGCAGCGGGTCCTGCGCGACGACCTCGCCGCCCGCCAGCATGCGTTGGACGGCGCCCACGCCCTCGTCACCGGCAAGACCGCCGAGGTGAACTGCCAGCTCACCGGGGGCGACGGCTGTCTGAGCGGCGAGGGGCCGGTGTACCGGATCAAGCTCGGCGAGCTCGGCGCCGCGACCACGGCGGTGACCACCGCGACCGGCCAGCGCGATGCCGCCCAGGCCCGCCTGGATGCCTTCGACCAGTCCCGCGACACCCGTCGCGCGCACTTCCGTGACCAGCAGACCGCCACCGTCGACGCCGCCGACGACCTGCTGATCCGGGAGAAGGCGTTCTGGCGGCTGACGGCCGCCGACCGCTCCGTGCTGCTCTGNCGGACGGTGCTGACCCTGTTGCTGCTCGGCATCGACCTCGGTCCGCTGATGTTCAAGCGGACGCTGGAGCAGACGGAGCTGCGGCGCCGGGAGCGGCTCGTCCAGTGGCAGGGGGAGACCACCGACGAGGTCGACGCCCTGCAGATCGGCCAGACCGCGCGTCGCCGCGGAGAGCTCGCCCAGGCCCTCGCCGAGGGCGCCGCCGATCGTTACGGCCAGTACGTGCGGCGCCGGGACGAGATCGGCACCTCGCTGCGGGTCGCCGCCGATCTCGCCGACGCGGACGTCGGCCGCGAGCAGATCCGCATCGACCGGGACAGCCGGATCCGCGACCTGCGCGTGCGGTACCGCGTGCCGGACCCGGCGCCGGCGCCGGACCCCGCCGACCGCTCCGCGCCGTCCTGAACCGCCGCGCCGTCCTGAACCGCCGCGCCGTCCTGAACCGCCGCGCCGTCCTGGGCAGGACCCAGCCGTCCTGACCGCCCGGGGCATGGCAACGCCCGGGCACGTGGGGTCAGTCCCGCACGTGCCCGGGCGTCCGGTGGCCGGATCTCCCGGCGAGGGTCGTCAGTCGAGCGTCTCCGTGCCCTGGCGCCGGTGGCGCAGCACGATCAGCAGCAACGCGAGCAGCGCAGCCGTAGCCGCGGCGGTGGAGCCGGTGGCTCTGGGGTTCGCGGCGGCCTTCTGCCGGCCGGCGTTGACCGCCCCGCCCGCGGTGTCGCGCACCTGGCTCACCTTCGCCGCGACCTGCGGGTGGGAGTCGAGCTGGCGGTGGACCGTCTGACTGGCGGAGCCGGCGGTGTCTCTGGCCCGCTGTGCGGTCGCCGCGACCTGCGGGTGCGCGTCGAGCTGGCGGCGCACCGTGGCCTTGGCCTGGTCCGCGGTCTGGCGGGCCTTTTCGGTGGCGGTACCCGTCGTCGCGGCCACCTTCGGCCGCACCGACTCGGTCGCCGAGCTCACTCGGCGCCGGAGGTCCTGCGCCGTGCGCCCGGCCACCTTCTGNGGGCTGACGCGGTCGGAAAGCTCGTCGAGATCGTCGCCGAGCCGGGCCCGGGTCGCCTCGATGTCGGACCGGATCTCATCCGGACTCGTGCTGGTCACTGCCCACCTGGCCTTTCAGTCGGTATCTGCGCTGGTGAAGTCCGAGCCGTGCACGGGGAGAAGGAGGGGCTTACCTGCGTCGGCTCTGCGCCCACTGGACGTCCTCGCGCAGCGTCTCCACGGTCTGCGTCGGGGCCGGGTGGACCCTGCGAACGGTGGAGCGACCCTTCAGCGCCAGCACCGCGGCGACGGCGCCNAGCACGACGGTGACGATGAGAGCCGCCCAGCCCAGCGCCATCACCTCCCCGAGCCCGAACATGACGGCAAGCAGGGCGAACAGCAGCGCGAAGTACCCGGCGCCGCCGGCGCCGGCGAACATGCCGGCCCCCTTGCCGGCCTTCTTCGCCTCCTCGCGGACCTCCGCCTTCGCGAGGGCGACTTCCTGTCGGAACAGGGTGGAGATGTCCGTGACGACCTCGGAGACGAGCTGCCCGGTCGAACCGCGGCCCCCGGAGTGTCCCTCCCCGTCCTGGCGCGCGGTCGGCTGTCCGGCGNGGCTGCTGGTCGTGGGCGGGGCGGTCGTGGGCGGGGCGGCCGGGGNGCGCAGCACCTGGGTCGACTCGTCCGGCGCGGCCATGTCGACACCGCCCCGGTACGCGGTAATATCATTCGGGTACGGATCGGCAGTGACGTCCGGCTGTTGACGGTATGTGCTCGTCATGGGTTCTCCTCGCGGGTTCTCCTGGTGGGGCGTCCGCGTGGCGGCACCCGTGGAACATCGTGTGGTCTGCGGAATTCCCCACCTTGGGCCGCTTAACCGCGCCTCTCGTGAGGCCTGAAACGAATACCCGTCCTGATCCGTTCGGCCGCGCCCGCAGGGCGGTCGTCGGCGGTCTCCCCATCCCGATCGGCCTCATCATCGGATTCCGGTCGGTCCCAGGGGCGGCGCACGCCGACGGGGGAGGCCTCCGGATAGGTCTCGGGCGCGGTGGCGCCGGTCGCCTCGCGGGCCGCCTCGGCGTTGAGCAGCGCGCCGATGAGCACGACCGTGACGGCGTAGTACAGCCACAGCATGAGGATGACCACGCCGCCGAGCGCGCCGTAGGTCTTGTTGTAGTGGCCGAAGGCGCGCACGTAGAACGAGAACGCCACCGAGGCGACGATCAGCGCCACGGTCGCGACCACGGCCCCGATCGACGCCCACCGCCAGTTCGCCGGGGTGTGGGCCGGCCCGAAGCGGTAGAGCGTGGCGACCGCGGCCATCACGATCAGCGCCAGCACGAGCCACTGCACCACCGTGAGCACCACCCGGACCGTCCCGTCCGCCACATGGTGGGACAGCAGGGAGCCGCCGGCGGTGATGCCGCCGACGACCAGCACCGCGACGACCACCCCGCCGAGGCTCATCGCGACCGCGAGCGCCCGCAGCCGGACCGGCCCCCGCGTCTCCTCCTGTTCGAAGGCCACGGTCACGGCCTTGATCAGGTTCTGCGTGCCGGAGGAGACCGCCCAGAGCACCCCCGCGAGGCTCAGTAGCAGGCCCAGACCGAGCCCGGAGTGGTTCGTCGAGACGATGCCGTTCAGCCAGTCCCGCAGCACCGTGCTCGTCGACGGCGACAGCGAGTCGGACAGGTGGGCGATCTGGTCGCTCACCGTCTGGGGGCTGGCGACCAGGCCGTAGACGGTGAGCACCGCGATGGCGGCCGGAAAGATCGACAGGATCGCCCAGAACGCCACGCCGCTGGCGATCAGCGGGATCGACAGGATGCCGAGCTGTGACTTCACCCTTTTCGCGACGGAGAGCCAGCCTCGCGCCGGAACGGACGTCGGGCCGTGCTCGGGCGGATCGACCTCCCGCACCGGCCGACTGGTCCGGCGCCCGCGGTCGTCGTGGCGGTGCCCGAGGAGGGCGGACGGATTCATGACGATCTCCACTGCCGTCGTGACATGACGGCAGATGTACCCGTCCGACCCTGGTCAACCCACCTTGCGGGCCGGCCCCCGGGCGCCCGCCCCGGCGGGGTCCTCGGTCGGTGCGCTCCCGGGGTTCAGTCGGTGCGTTCCTGGGGGGAGGAGTGCTCCCAGTCGGCCAGGATGGTGCGGATGCCCGTGACCAGCAACAGCGGCCGGTCGAGCATCACGTGGTGACCGGCGAGCGGGATCTCGATCACCGGCGCCACCCGGCCGAGCAGGTTGTACATCTGCACCCCGATGTCCGGCGTCAGCAGGCCGTACTCGGCCCGGAACAGTGCGACCCGGCAGTGCACCTTGCGCAGCACCTCCGGGGAGGGCGTGCGGTTGCCGAACACCTTCGGGTCGAACTTCCATGTCCAGCCGCCCTGCACCGAGCCGATCGACCCACGGGCGATGTGGTCGATGATGAACGGCAGCGAGCTCGGCTGGTNCGGAACCGTGCGGAACCGGGCGAGGGCGTCGGTCGCGGTGGGGTAGACCCGCAGTGGCCCGAAGGCGGTCCGGTCGCGGGCGGCCCGCTCCTCCGGAGTGAACTCCTGGACGGGGGAGTCGACGACGACGATGCCGGCGACCCGGTCCGGGTACTCGGCGGCGGTCATGATCGTGACCCAGCCGCCCATGCTGTGGCCGATGATGATCGGCGGCGAGGTGATTCCGGCGTGGTCGATGACGCCGATGACCTCCGCCGCCCACGTGTTCAGCGTGTAGTCCTCGCGCCGGTCGCTGTCGCCGTGGCCGGACAGGTCCAGGGCGACGACCCGGTACTCGCTGGGGATCAGGGGGGCGATGTGGTCCCACCACCCCGCGTGGGCGGCGCCGCCGTGAACCAGGACGATCGCCGGCCGCCCGGCCGCACCCCAGCAGCGGTAGCTGATGGTGGCGCCGGCGACCTTGGTCTCGTGCCGCTGCGGTCGGCTGTCAAGGGCGGCCTCGAACCAGGCCGGTGCTTCGTCTTCCATCCCAGGTCTCTGCCGTTCGGGTCGTGGGGCGGGTGGCTCCGGTCGCCGGCCGGGCGGCCTGCGACGTGTCCCACCCTGATACAACACCGCTTGCCCGGAGTTCCGGCCCTTCCGGGGCAGGTTGTCGGATTGACGATGTGTCACCTGGCACGCTGCGACGGAGTTGTGACGCGCACGTGACCTCCCGGGGAGCGGCGTGGACCGGCAGTGATCGGTCGACGGCCGGTCAGGCGTGGCCAAGGCCGGTGATGTGCCCGGCCAGCACGAGGGTGCGCACACCGTCGGGCCAGCGCAGCGTCACGCCCGTTCCGGGTAGCAGGAGGCCGCGTCTGGCCGAGGTCGCGGGNCCGGTCGGATGCTGGCGTTCGCCGGCATCGGGNGCATCCGGTCGGTCGGCACATATCGGTCAGAACATGAAGGTGGAGTTGATGATCGCGCCACGCCGTGTGTACTCGATGACGCAGTCCTGGATGTCCAGCGGATGCGCGGGTATCACCCCGTCGATGACGTCCTCCTCGCGCAGGCCGTGCAGCGACAGTCCGAACCGGCAGACGTAGACCTTTCCGCCCTCTTTGATGAACGTCTCGATCTGGTGATTGATGTTGTGCTCACCCGGAAACGCGGAATCGCCGGTGTGCGGAAACCCCCGGGTCGCCATCGTGTTCATCGCGCCGGGCCCGTAGAAATAGAGCACGGACTCGAATCCTTTACGCAGGGCGCGGGTGGCCTGCAGTATCGCGACGAAGCTGACCGACGACTCGTGCGCGATCCCGTGGATGAGGGTGAGGTAGCACTCGCCGTCGCGGGCCTGGTAGTCTGGGAAGATCTTGGTTGATCCATACAGGTTGCTACCCGGTGGAAGCGCCGGATGGGGAACCTCGTTGAGGCTCTGCCGATCGTTCTCCGTCAGCTCCATGAACGCTCCTCGATCGGGACCGGGACGTGACCACGCGGATCGCCTGTCGTCGGTCTAGCCGGAGCGCCGCCGGTCGTCGTCGACGACAAAACGCGGGACGGTACCGGCGGTCGGCACGTTCCGCGGAGATCCCCTCGATGCACGGGTTGCAGTCAAGCACCTCGCCGATTCCCGTGTGCGACGAACACGACGATCCGCGACGNAGCCCGCGCTTTCTGGTCCCGGTCTGGCCGCGGCGGACCAGGCGGCATTGCCCGTCGCCCTGATTGACTCTTTCTTTGCGACGATTGACCGGACTGGGGTGTTTTGCGCACCACCTGTCGGCACCAGGCCGAACCGGCGATGGTTCGCCGATTTTCGGGCGATTCGTGCCTTTGTGGCGGTCGAGGCCCGCCAGCCGGCGCCGTTGCGCCGCGGACCGCGGACCGCGGATCGCCCAGCAGCGCAACAGCGGACCGGGGATGCTGGTGGGATGCGATATGCCGTGCTTGCCGACCTCCATGGCCGGCCGGGGGCGCTGCGGCGGATTCTCGCCGCTGCCGCGGCGGCGGGCGCCGACGAGATCGTCTGCCTCGGTGACTACCTGGAGGCGAAGGTCCCGCGCCGCTTGCACGATCCCTCGCGGTTCTGGCCGCTGGAGCGGGTCGTCGACCCCGATCCGGCGCTGTGGGCGCGCCTCGCCGGCATCCGCCGGGTGCTGGGCAACCAGGAGCTGCGCATCCACGAGCTGCTGCGGCCCGAGCAGGTACCCGCCGACCTCGCCGCGCTGCTCGACGCGCCCGAGCGGGATCGTCTGCACGGCCTCGTGGGTCTGCACGGCCATCAGATCCGTTGGTCGACCGGCCGCGCCCAGCCCGCCGACGGCCCGGGCGAGCCGGTCGGGACGGCAGCCCACGGCGTCATGGACGGACGGGACCTGCTCGTGCCGGTCGCCGCCGACGTCCCCCGGGTGCCGGTCGTGGTGGTGGGGCACACCCACCAGGAGGCCATGTTCGAAATCGTCTGGTCGGACACCGCCCCCGACGGCGATGCGGCGGATGGCCCGGAGGCGGGGCTGGTGGGGCTGGCGGCAGTCGTGCGGGCGCTGCCTCCCATCGAGCCCGGTCGGCCGGTCTCGGTGCCTCAACCGGTCCCGGTGCCTCAACTGGTCCCGGTGCCTCAACTGGTCCCGGTGTTCCGGCCGGACCGCGGGGGCGGCCTCGCGGTCGTCGGCCCGGCAAGCGGACCATCACCCGTCCCCGGTCCGGGCGGCGCGGGTCCGGCCGGCACGGATTCCGCCGGTGTGGGTCCGGCCGGCGCTGCCACGCTGGTGGTCAACGTCGGGCCCGCCCGGGGCAAGCCGTCTCACTGGATGTTGTNCGACACGGACCGTGGCGAGATCAGCTTCCAGCGGGCGGTTTGATAGCTAATCGTCCATTGTCAAGCACGTTGGGGCGTCGGAGGGCAAGAGTCGGATGTTAGAGACTTTGGTCCTGTCGCGTCCGACAGATGGGGGTCGTACACTTTCCCTTAGTCCCGGTGAAGTTCTGCACCTGCGTTCCCCCCGTACGCCAGGTGAGGTGGCTTCACCGGGACTTCTTGCGTGCGAGTGTGTGCGGAGCGTTCCCAACTCGGAGCGTTCCCAGGCCGGAGCGTTCGCCTCTGTCGGCGGTCGCGGGATGGCGCCGTGTCGCCGCCCACCCCCGCGGGGTGAATCCTGGCCCCCAGGTCCACGCGCCGACGCCCCCGTCCACGTCCGGCGACCACCGTCGGCGCGATCTCCCGGTGGTCGGCTGGCGCGCTGCCCGCCCCGCCGATCAGCCTCTCCCGGCGGATGTCCCCGATCGGGCGATCCCCGTCTCGCGGAGTGACACGTCACCGCGCCGGTCTGGCCAGGGGCCCCCGGTGAGTCAGGCCCGCCCCGCTCGCGACCGGTGGCGAGAGGGTGACTGACTGCCACAACGGGTATCGGAGGCGCGACGATGCCCCGTGCGCCCGGCGGCGTTCCGGACCGTCGGCAGGGAGGGAGGGGGGCACCCACGACCGATCACCGTCCGTCCTGGAGTGCGTGTCGTCGGCGATGTGGATGAACGACCCGACGGACGGCGTCGCTTTGCCGACAGGTTCGGCTACGTTCGGATAGATGTGAGATGTTTCGTAGATAACCAGTGTGGGCCGTAGCTGCGCCGTCGACCGGGGTCGATAGCCTGTTTTGGGCATGTACTGACAAAGCTGGGCGTTACATCCGGACGAGTTGGAGGGGGCGCGGTCGCGTCGGCGGGAGGCCGGCGTAATCCGGGGCCGTGGGGTCGCGAGGGTCGCGGCCGCCAGGGGAGTTCCGCATCACGGCGATGCCGTCTCGCGGATGCCCGCGGACCCGACATTGCGGCTGGGCCGCGGTGCCGGGCGACCGGGGTCCGCGCATCGGCGTGTCACCGCGATACGGGGCATCCGGAGCAGTGCCCGCTCACACGGATAACTCGGAAGGCAGGGGTGTACAGGTGCATGTCCCCGCGGCGCGCATCGTCTTCTCACCGGAGGATCGCGCGGAGATCGCGTCGGCCACGATCGAGATCCTTTCCACCGGCGCGATGACCTTGGGTGCTCATACCGACGAATTCGAGGCGGCATTCGCCGCCGCTCACCGGGCCCCGTTCGCGGTGGCCGTGAGCAGCGGCACAGCCGCACTAGAGATCATTCTCCGAAGTCTGGACGTTCAGGGCGCGGACGTCGTCGTTCCCACCAACACATTCGCCGCGACGGCCTTCGCGGTACTCCGGGCCGGGGCCACCCCGGTCTTCGCGGATGTGAGTCCGGACACCTTCGCGTTGACCGTCCGTGACGTCGAGGCGGTCGTGACTCCCAACACCCGGGCCGTGGTGCTGGTGCACATCGGCGGACTGATCGCGCCGGATGTCGCCGAGCTGGCGGCGTTCTGCGCCGACCGGGGCCTCGCGCTCGTCGAGGACGCGGCGCACGCCCACGGCTGCCGCCACGGTGAGGGATACGCCGGCTCCTTCGGGGTGGNGGGCGCGTTCTCGTTCTATCCCACCAAGCTGATCACCAGTGGCGAAGGCGGGATGATCGTCACCGCCGACCCGGCCATCCACGAGGCCGCGCTGATCTACCGCGACCAGGGCAAGGCGGGCTTCCTCGGCAACACCCACATCAAGCAGGGCTACGCCTGGCGTCTCAGCGAGATGCACGCCGTCGCCGGCAAGGTGCATCTGCGCCACCTCGACGAGTTCCTGACGACCCGTGCCGCCGTGGCCGCCCGCTACGATGCCGCCCTCGACGCCCTCGACGGCGCCGGCCGCCTGCGGGTGCCCGCGGGCGACGTCTGCAACTACTACAAGTACATCGTGCTGCCCCGACCCGGCATCGACCGGGCGCGGCTGAAGAAGGAGCTCAAGGAGCGCTACGGGGTCTCGCTCAGCGGTGAGGTCTACGAGGCGCCGCTGCACCAGCAGCCCGTGTTCAGCGACTACGCGGGCCGCTCGCTGCCGGTCGCGGAGGACCTGTGCGCCCGGCACGTGTGCCTGCCGATCCATTCCGACATGACCGACGCGGAGGCTGACCACGTGGTCACCTCCTTCGCCGCCGCGCTGGCGAGCCTGGACCTGGACGGGTGAGCGTGAGCATGAAGATTGCCGTTACCGGAGGCTCGGGGTTCATCGGCAGCCACGTCGTGGACCGGCTCCTCGACGCCGGCCACGACGTCCTCTCCCTCGACGTCGACTCTCGCCCGAGCGACCCGCGGGCGACCAGCCGGCAGGTCGACGTGCTCGATCTGCCGGGGCTGACCGCGGCGCTGGCCGGGGTCGAGGCGGTGTTCCACGTCGCCGGGATGTCCAATGTGGACTTCGCCTACGCCGACCCGGCGCGCACGGTGCGTCTCAACGTCGAGGGCACCGGCAACGTCTGCGAGGCGGCCCGGCAGGCCGGCGTCGGGCGGGTGCTGTTCGCCAGCACCGTGTGGGTCTACGGCGCGGTCGGGGAACGGGCGGATCCGGCGCCGCTCACCGAGGACGCCGAGATCACCCTCGGGCGCGCCGGCCACGTCTACACCTCGACGAAGCTCGCCGCCGAGCTGCTGCTGCACAGCTACCAGCAGACCTACGGGCTGCCCTTCACGATCCTGCGCTACGGCATCCCCTACGGCCCCGGCATGCGCGACGAGCTGGTGCTGGCCCGGTTCGTCCGCAAGGCGCTCGACGGCGAGTCGCTCACCGTCGCCGGCGACGGGCAGCAGTTCCGCAACTACGTGTTCGTCCGCGACCTCGCCGATGCCCACGTGCTGGCGCTGCGGCCCGAGGCGGAGAACGCCACCATCGCCCTGGAGGGCGCCGAGGCGGTCAGTGTGCTGGAGATGGCGCAGGCGGTGTGCCGCCACTTCCCCGGCACGGNGATCGAGCACGTGCCGGCCCGGCCGGGCGACTTCCGGGGCCGGGAGGTGTCGGCGCAGCGGGCGCTGGAGCTGCTGGGCTGGCGACCGACCACCCNGTTCACGGACGGGGTACGGCAGTACATCGAGTGGTACCTGGCAAACCGACGGCCCCCGGCGCAGGCCGTCCAGCCCGTCGACGACCTAGACGTCTCCGCGGCGTCCTCGGAGTAACCATGGCGCAGATCGGCGGTATCACGGTGAGCGGACCATCCGACAACGGCGATCCGGCGGCGACCGTCGCCCCCCCGACCCGACCCTCCACGGAGGGTCGGCCGGCGGGGGTGGCCTCGGCGGTCGGGCGTCCCGGCGACGACAAGGCGCCCGACCGCGGCGGACCGGTGATCAACGGCCTCGCGGTGGAGGAGGCCGCGGCCGCGGCCCTGCTCGCCGGGGCTGGGGCACGACAGCCGGCGACTCGTCGCGGATCGGCGCTGCTGCTGTCCGGCTCGCTGGGCATGGGGCACGACGTCATGGCCGAGGCGTGCGGGGCGTCGCTGGCGCGGCGCGGGTTCACCGCCCGGACCGCCGACAGCCTGCGCATGCTCGGCGGGCGCAACGGCTCCCGTGGGGAGAAGGTCTTCCGCGGGATGATCGCCGTGCCGGGCCTCTACGACGCCGTGCACTTCTCCCAGATGCGCACCGGCGGCCGGTTGGCCCTGGCGATCGAGCGGGCGTCGAGCCGCTACGTCGTCCCGGCGCTGCGCCAGGAGCTCACCGAGCAGCCGACCGATCTCGTCATCTCCATCTTCGCCACCGGCGCCGCGGCGACCAGCCGGGTCAAGCCGGAGTTCCCCGGCCTGGTCACCGCGGTGTTCTCCACCGACTGTTGCGTGCACCGGCTGTGGGTGCACGACAACACCGACCTGTACCTGGTCACCTCGCAGACTGCCGCTCGCTACGTGCGGCGGTTCGCGCCGGGTGCGCTCGTCTCGGTCGTGCCCACCCCCGTGCGCGAGCCGTTCTACGACCCGCCCACCCAGGAGGAGGCGCGCGCGGCGCTCGGCATCCCGGCCGACGCCCCGTGTGTGCTGCTGATGTCCGGCTCCTGGGGGCTCGGGCCGCTGGTCGAGGGTGCCGCGGCGATGGCCGCGGCGGGGATCTACGTGCTCGCGGTGGCCGGGCGGAACAAGCCGCTGGCGGCGCGGCTGACCGCCCTGGCCGAGCGGCAGCACAAGGTCATCCCGTTCGGCTTCACCGACCGCATCCCGGCGCTGATGGCCGCCAGCGACCTGGTCGTCACCTCCTCCGGGGACACCTGCAGCGAGGCGCGGGTGATCGGCCGGGACCTGCTGCTCATCGACGTCGTGCCGGGGCACGGCCGGGACAACCTGCAGAAGGAGCTTGAACGCGGGCATGCCGAGGTCACCAACACCGACCCGGTGTCGCTGACCCGCTCCGCGCTCGCCTGCCTCGACCGGGTCAAGCCCCCCTCGGACCGGGTGGCGATCGGGCCGCAGGCGTGGGAGCAGGCGTTCGGCTCGGCGCTGGCGCAGATCGGCTTCGGTGCCCACTGGTGATTCGGTGCCCACTGGTGAGACGCGTCGGCGGTGGGACGCAGCGGCGTCGGGCGGGCGCGCGTCCGGCCCGGGACGTTCCACGCGGCCCCCGGTGTTGACTCGGTCAGAGGTTGTCATCTCGGGTGTGGGCCCGGAGTGGCGGGGGACGAGTGAGGCGGCCAGCGCATGGGCAGGGGCAGGGTCAGGGGGATCCCGGCATGAACGGCGGGATCCGGACGCGAACGACGGCACGCCCGTGACCAGGATGGCGCGCGTATGAGCAAGGCGTTGGCGCTCGGCCTGCCCACCGCGATGGTGTCGGCCGCGCTGTACGGGGTCGCGCCGCTGGTGCAGGCGCGGGCCGCCCGGCGCGAGGAGGAGAGTTCCGGCCTGGGGCTGGGACTGCTGGCCCGGCTGGTGCTGCGCCCGTTGTGGCTGCTCGGGCTCGCCGTCGAGGCGGCCTCGTTCCTGCTGGAGGTCTACGCCCTCTCGGTCGCGCCGGTGGCGATGGTCGCCCCGGTGATGGCCCTCGATATGATCATCTTCACGTTACTGGCCCAGCGGGTGCTCGGTGAACGGATCAGCCTGACGGGCTGGCTGGGCGTCGGCTCGATGGTCGCCGGGGTCGGCCTGCTCGCCTACGCCTTCGCGCGCCGTGCCGAGGTCGGCAGCGCGGCCAGNACGGACGTCCTGCTGGCCTTCCTCGTCCTCGGCCTGATCTTCGCGCTGGTGTGCGCGTTCCTTGCGAACGTCGCCGCCGCCCGGAACATGATCGCCGGCGCGGCGTTCGGATTCGGCGCGGNCGCCGGCGTCTGCTATGCGATCGCCACCCTCGCGACCCGTCAGATCGGCCTGGCGGTCAACGATCGCCGCGAGGGCCAGTCCGCGCTGGCCGACCTGCTCACCACCCCGACGCCGTACGTCCTCGTGCTGTTCTCCGTGCTGGCGCTCGGTCTGCAGCAGCGCGGGCTNCAGGGCCGGGCGGCGGTGATCGCCTTCCCCGTGACCAGCGGGGTGTCCGCCTTCCTGCCGGTCACCCTGGGGCTGACGCTGTTCGGCGAGCCGGCCCCGGACGGCGCCCATCGGGTGGCGTTCATCGTCGCGATGGTGATGGTGGCCGCCGGCATCGCCGCCCTCGGGCGCGACCGGATGGCGGCCAACCGTTCCGTGGACGAGCTGGAGGGCGCCGCGGCGCGCCCCGACGGGCCGGATCCAGGCCGCCCGGATCGGGCCCGGCCGGATTCGAAGCGGGCTGATTCCGACCGGCTGGACCCGGAGCGGCTGGACCCGGAGCGGGTGGACCTGGAACGCGTGGACCTGGAACGCGTGGACCTGGAACGGGTCGATCCGAGGCGCTCCGAGCGGGTGGACTCCGACCTCGGGCGGCGTTCTCGCCACGGCGACGACCCGTGGAAGCCACCGGGCCGGGGAGACGGCGGGCCTGGCGCCGCNCTGCGGGAACTCGGCTGACCCGCAGGGGCGCCTGGCCGGGGCGACGAACTGTCACCAACGGCGCGGACCGGCACGGTCGTTAACGCTGATGGCATGAGCCTAAACTTATAGTGACGCCGCATGTGCTTTCGGTGAGATAGTCGAGGTGGCCGGCCGCCCGGGTTCACCCCCCGATCGCCCGGGCGCCCGGCCGTCTCCCGCCCGCGGCAACCTATGCCCGCTCAGGGTAGCCGCGGGACGGGCCGGAGCATCGCGGGATGCAGCACCGTGGCGTCGCCCCGGCGGTACAGCTCCGCGGGCCGGCCGCCGTCCCGGGTCGTGAAGCGCCCGGTCGGGACGAGGAAGTCCGCGGTCCCGGTCACCTTGCGGTGGAAGTTGCGGGGGTCCAGCCGCGAGCTCCAGACCAGCTNGTAGATCCGGCGCAGCTCCGCCACCGTGAACTCGCCTTCGCAGAAGGCCGTCGCCACCGCGCTGTACTCGATCTTCGCTCGGGCGCGTTCCAGCCCGTCCGCGAGGATCGCCNCATGGTCGAAGGCCAGCCCGGACCCGCCGCCAGCGGTCGAGACCGGCTCCCATCGGCTCGCGGCGGCGTCCGTGCCGGCGATCGGCGTGCGCGACTGTGGCGCGAGCGCCAGGAACGCCACCGTGACGACCCGCCCGCGGGGATCGCGATCCGGCGCGCCGTAGGTCGCGAGCTGTTCGAGATGCGCCGGCGGGTGGCGTAGCCCGGTCTCCTCGGCGAGCTCCCGCACGGCCGCCTCGGCCAGATCCTCCCCCGGCCGGACGAAGCCGCCCGGCAGGGCCCAGCGGTCCCGGTAGGGCTCGATCCCGCGGCGCACCAGCAGCACCTGGAGCTGCTCCTCGCGGACTGTCAGCAGGACCAGATCGACGCTGAGCGCGACCGNCACGACGTCCGGCGGCAGCCTGCCCGCTGCGCCGCCGCCGTTGGCGTGGGCGGTCGTGGCGGCGGATGACTCCAGTGGGGACGGCATGCGGGGAACCATACTCGTCAGGTTGACGAGAACTGCGATCCCGGTTTATCGTCATGTCGACGATAAAGAGAGGACCTTCTCATGGCGGACNTCAGCCGGGCGCCGTTCCTGTGCCACCTGCGGGGCACCCCCACCGCGTACATCCGCCACCAGCGCGGCACGGCCGTCGCCCACGAGGGTGTCGGCCTGGTCTTCTGGTATCGGCCGCGCACTGCGGTGATCAGTGAGGTGCCGGTCGACGACCGGGAGCTCGCGGTGCTCTTCCACGCGCGGACCGCCGACTTCCAGGACGTCGCGGTGCAGGCCACCGTCACCTACCGGATCGCCGACCCGGTGCTGGCCGCCACCCGCCTCGACTTCGGTATCGACCCCGAGCTCGGCACCTGGCGGGAGAAGCCCCTCGACCAGCTCGCCGGGATGATCAATGAGTCTGCCCAGCAGTACGCCTCGGACCTGCTCGCGCGCACGTCGCTCACCACCGCCCTCGCCGAGGGGGTGCCGGTCATCCGGGCGCGGGTGACCGACGGCCTGCGCGCAGATGCCCGCCTGGTCCAGACGGGGGTGAGTGTGGTCGGGGTGCGGGTGGTCGCCGTCCGCCCGTCGCCGGACGTGGAGAAGGCGCTGCGCACGCCCACCCGCGAACAGATCCAGACCGAGGCCGACCGGGCCACCTACGGCCGCCGCGCGCTCGCAGTCGAGCAGGAGCGGCGCATCGCCGAGAACGAGCTGCAGAGCAAGATCGAGCTGGCCGTGCGAGAGGAGCGGCTCGTGACCCAGGAGGGCGCCAACGAGCAGCGCCGGATGACCGAGCAGGCGGCGGCGGCGCGCATCGCCGCCGCAGCGGAGGCGGAGCGGGCCGAGACGGCCGCCCGCTCGCAGGCCGAGCGGGTTCGGGTGGAGGCGGCGGCGCGGGCCGAGGCCGTGCGTCTGGTCGGGCAGGCTGAGGCCGACGCCGAGGCGGCCCGGGTCGCCGCGGTCACCGGTCTGGACACCTCGGCGGTGGTCGCGTTGGCGGTGCGGGACCTGGCTGACCATCTGCCCGCGATCGGGGCGCTCACCATCACCCCCGACGTGGTCACCGAGGCGGTCGCCCGGTTCGCCCGCGCCGGCACCCCTCGGTGAGCCTCGCCCCGCGCGCGGTGCTCGTGCACCGACGCACCGAGTACGCCGAATTGCTGGACCGGCACGGCACCCGCGGCCAGGCCGCGTTCTTCCTGGCCACCCGCGGGCGGGAGCTGGCCGAGGTGCAGGCCGCCCACGATGCCGCCGAGGCGGCCCGTCGGTCGGTCGCCGCGGCGATCCCGCCGCACTGGCGTCGCGGCGAGGTGGAGCGGTCCGACCTCGACCGGTTCCTGTTCGCTCCGGATGACGTGGTCGTCTGCGTCGGACAGGACGGGCTCGTCGCGAACGTCGCGAAGTACCTCGACGGCCAGCTCGTCCTGGGGATCAACGTCGAACCGACCCGCACGCCGGGTGTCCTGGTCCGGCACGCCCCGGGAGAGGCCGCCGCCCTGCTGCGCGCCGTCGAGGGATCGCCTGCGGACCCCGCCCGGGGGCTTGGTCGCCTGCTGCGCGAACTGACCATGGTCGAGGCCCGCTCCGACGACGGCCAGCGCCTCGTCGCGCTCAACGAGGTCTACGCCGGCCACCCCGGCCACCAGACCGCCCGGTACCGGTTGCGGGTTCCCGGCGGGGGCGCCCCGGTGACCGAGCGGCAGGCGTCATCCGGGCTGCTCGTCGGCACCGGCACCGGTGCGACGGGCTGGTGCCGCTCGGTGTGGGCGCAGCGGCGCAGCGAGCTTTCGCTCCCGGCGCCGACCGCCGGCGCGCTGGTCTGGTTCGTCCGCGAGGCATGGCCGTCACCGGCCACGGGCACCACCTGCACCGAGGGCCGCCTCGCCGGGCCGGCGCGGCTGGAGATCCTGGTGGAGGCCGATCGGATGGTCGTGTTCGGCGACGGCATCGAGACGGACACGATCGAGCTGTCCTGGGGGCAGCAGCTCACCGTCGGCGTGGCCGATCGTCGCCTACGCCTCGCCTAGCACGCACCTCGACGACGGTGCACCTCGACGACGGTGCACCTCGACGACGGTGCACCTCGACGACGGTGCGCCCCGACTGTCAGCCGCGGCGGCGAGCCCGGCGGCCTGGCCGGGAGGTCCAGGGGCGGCCAGGCCGGCGGACTGCGCCGGTCGCGGACGGGCCGGCCGGCGGACGACGCCGCCCGCCGGGCCTGGGCCGGCCCATCACACGCCGAAGCGTTCGAGAGCCTTGCGTACCCGGAGGTTCGCCTGCGCAAAGGTGATCTTCCCGTCCACGTACGCCGACAGTGCCGCGCGCCGAACACGTTCGACGCGCTGATCTTTCATCGGGGTGTTGAGCAGGTTGGTCGTGGCGGTGGCCACGGCAATCACCTCCCAGTGGCAGGGGAACAGGATGGTGCTACGCGTATGGATCTCGGAAGCCATGCCCGCAACCAGGGATCCGTCGGGGAAGCCGAATGCCCGGCGGATCCTGAGGTGGACCGACCGTGATCAGGCGTGAGGGAGTGCCCGGGGTGCGGGCGGGATGCGCCGTCCTCAGCTAGGACGGCGACGGGATGGCGGCTCCGCCGGCCACCGAGCCTGCCCGAGGCCCCCCCGCCGGCGGGCGACAACACGCGGCAGTGAGGACTGAGGCCGTACGCGCGGCCTGGTGGCCGCCGGGGTCGAGCGCCGCCAGCGACGCGGCCACCCGGACCGTGGCGTCGCGGTGCTGTACGCGGGTAGCCGTACCGTCAAATATGATCACAACGACTGCCCTCCTCCGCGTTGGGCGGGCATTCGCAGCCCGCGTGGCCCGTCCAGTGGGCGAAGGTGGCCGAGCGTCGTCCCATGCCGCCACGGCGCCGGGAGCGTCCGGTCCGCCTGCCCACCCTGCGCGATGGACGCCGCGGACGTCGTGCCCCGGAAATGCCACGACCACAACGGGACGAACACTTGAACAACGAGGACCGACTGAACATCTACAAGAGTGCGCGACCGGGGGGCGTTGCGCAAGAGCCAACCGGCATGTCGAGCGGCCGCCACCGCGCCGTCATGACAGGAACCTCGACCCGGTCGGGGTGGGAACGTCGACGTTGATCGGATCGTTCCGCCCCCTCCATCGGCGGCCGTTCCCGGCCCAGCGATCCCCCACCGGCCCGGGCGCATCCGGTGGAGGCGTCCGGGCCGGACCTGGCGCTGTCGGNCGCGGGGGGAGCGCAGGCTCGGACCAGGGCGGGTCAGGCCTGGCGGACCCGGGTTCGGTCGAACTCGCCGTCCCGCGCGCCGGCCAGGAAGGCGTCCCACTCGGCCGCGGAGAAGGCGAGCACGGGACCGCTGGGGTTCTTCGAGTCACGCACCACGATGCCCTCGCCCAGGGGAGCGACCTCCACGCACATGCCCCCCGCTCCGTTGCTGTAGCTGCTCTTGCGCCAGGCCAGCTCGGCGGGACCGCCCAGATCGGGCTTCGCAAATCTGGTCATTTGAGTTCCTTTGCGACGGAAATTATCATCTGTCTGGATTCTTCTGGCCGCAGGGCGGCGGCCAGAAGGTGATTCATCTTCAACTTATAGCGCCGGACTTCGGCGGCACGCTCGATGTAAAGGCTGCCGGCCGCCTCTTCTATATAGACCACTTCGTGGTCTTCCGAATCGGGGAATCCGAGTATGGAAAACGCGCTGCCCAGGCCGGCGTGTGCGCCGACCGCGAACGGCAGGACCTGGATTGTCACATTCGGGAGTTCGGACCGTTTGGCGAGGAAATCGAGCTGATCGCGCATGACCGCCCGACCGCCGATCTCCCGGCGAAGCACCGCCTCGTCCAGAATCACCCAGAGCCGGGGATGGTCGGGGGCGGTGAGCCGACGCTGCCGGTCCATCCGCAAGGCAATCTTGCGCTCGACCTCCTCCTCGTCGGCCTCCGGGTCATCGGCCCGGATGACCTGCCGGGCGTAGTCTCCGGTCTGGAGCAGCCCATGGACGAGCTGGGACTCGTACACCTGGATCGACGCCGCGTCACCCTCCAGGCCGATGTAGATCTCGAACCAGGCCGGGACGACATCGTGGTAGGAGTGCCACCAGCCGTGCCGGCGGGACTCCCGGGCCAACGCCATCAGGGCGTNGCGCTGCTCACCCTCCGTAACACCGTACAGGTTGAGCAGGTCCGACACGTCGCGGGTGCGTACCGGCACCCGCCCGTTCTCCATCCGGCTGACCTTCGAGACCGAGCAGCGCAGCAGTTGGCACACCTCGTCGACCGAGACGTCCGCCGCCTCTCTCAGACGCCGTAACTCGGCGCCCAGCCGCCGACGCCGCACAGTCGGACCGCCGCTTGTGGCCATCGCTAGTCCTTCGGTCTGCTCGGAGTGATGGGTGCATCCTGCCACTGGATCGCCACTCCTCATACACAGTGCACTGCTATGGGTAGCGGAACTCTTACAGAAGCTCATGCAGACGGTCGAGGCAGGAGCCATGCCGCGAGTCTTGGTTTACTTTGAGTGGCGAGCACAACCCGCTGGGTGAGAACTTGGTACGGTGAGGAATCACGGGGAGTAGTCGATGGCGATCGCGCGGGGTCCGAGGCGTCGATCCGGCGACCATGCCTGGACGACCGGCCGGGCGGCGTCGGTCCTGCTGCACGCCCCCACCCCTGCGTCCACCCCTGCCACCCCGTCCATCCCCGCCACCCCGTCCGTTCGGGACTTTCGGGCGGCCACGCCCATGGCGTGGCCCGCCATCGCGAGGGCTGTGGCTTCGCGGCCGGCGATCAGGCGGTCCACCGCCACGCGGTCGGCGGCGACCAGACGGTCGACGACCACGTGGGATGTCGGCGCGCTGGCCGGCGGCGGTGAGGGCGGACGTCGACCGCCGGCTCCGGGCGGGTGGGCGTCGAGCCCCGCCCGGAGCCGGCCAGCCCACCATCGCGGGTCGGATCGACGCCTCCCCGGGCGTGACCGCGCACCGTGGACAGCTCCACGGTTCTCATTATTCGGTAATTGGCTGAAAGGCGTGACAATGGCGACTCGCCGATTCCAGGTCTACGACGGCGATGGCGAACTGGTGGCCACCTTCCTGGAGTGGGAGGCGGCGCACTCCTGGGCGCACCGTCGCGCCGGCGAAGCAGGGACCCGAAATCCTGTTCAGGTCGAGGATCGGGTTGAGCGGCGGACCTGGACGATCGAGGCCGATCAATGCCGGCTCACGGTGTGGCGGCGCCGCGTGGAGTACGGATACTGCGGCCGGCCGGAGGCGCGTCCCGTCGCTGCCGGCCGTAAGCACGTCTACGTCTCCTGAACGGGCCTGGCGGTCGCGATGCCGGGGTGTTCGGCGCTGGCGGCGGTCTCCTGGCCGTCGGCGGCGTAGGCCGGCTGCCGGACGCCCGCGCGCAGGGCCTCGAAGATGGCCACGCCCTGCCCGACGAGTCCGCTGGCGATCTCACCGATGCCCTCGGCGCCGTTGAGCACCGTGACGTTCGCGCCCGCCAGCCCCGAGGCTGCCTGCCGGACGATCTCCGGAAGCTGGTCGATGAGCATCCGGTCGAGTGCAACCCGGTTGTGCGACGCGGCGGCCTCCGCCTGGATCCTCATCTTCTCGGCCTCGGCGAGGGCGAGGACGCGGACCCGCTCGGCCTCCGCCTCCGCGGGCTTGACGACCTCGGTGACGAGCTGCTGCTGGCGCAACTGAGCCTCGCGTTCGGCCAGCTCGGTCCGCGCCGCGGTCACCGCCACCTCCGCCTGGGCCTGCGCAAGCGGCCCGGCCTGTGCGGCCTCGGCCTGGGCTCGGTCGATCTCCGCTCGGTACTGGGCCTGGACGATGGAGGTCTGCCGGGCGTACTCCGCCTGCGCCCGCTGCGAGNGCTGCTCGGCCTCGGCGGCGGCCTGGTTGGCCTCGGCCTGGGCGATCTGCGCCTGGCGCTGGATGGCGGCGTTGTGCGGCGCCGCGATCGCCGCGATGTAGNCGAGTCTGCCGTCGTCGATGGACTGGATCTGCAACGCGTCGACGGTCAGCCCGATCCGGGNCATCTCCGCCTTGGACCCGTCGAGTACCTCGGTGGCGAGCTTCTGNCGGTCGCGGATGATCTCCTCGACCGTCATCGAGCCGATGATCGAACGCAGGTGGCCGGAGAAGATCCGCCCGGTCAGCACGGCCATCTGGCCCTGGTCGGACAGGAAGCGCTGGCCGGCGTTGACGATGCTCTCGCTGTCGTTGCCCACCTTGAAGGCGATCACGGCGCGGACGTTCAGGGAGATGCCCTGGTAGGTGACGCACGTCTCCGTGACCTCGGCCTCGCACATCGCCAGGGTCAGGAAGCGCACCTTGCGGAAGAACGGCAGAATAAATCCGCCGTGACCGGTGACCACCTTGAAAGGCATCCCACCGCGGTTCTTCCCACCCGAGATCAGCATCGCCTGGTCGGGTGCGGGGACTCGGTAACCAAACACGCCGCGAACCTTTCGTCAGAGATCNCCGCCGAAGACGGCGGCGGGATCCAGCCACGGCACCACCTCGACGGTCCGAGGCCCGCGCGTCCCGATGACCAGCACGGATGCGCCCTTGGGTAGCGGAGTGTCGGACAGCGCGAGGAAAGTTTCGATTCCGCCGCGGACCCGCACCACCACCTCGCCCGGCCCGGCGTCACCCCGGGTGCCCACGATGAGCGCGCCGACGCGGCCGATGACGGACGGATCGCCCACCATCCTCGAACCTCCTCCTCGCACGCGGCGGGCGCGGAAGGCCATGGCTGAACGGTCGTTGCAGGCGAGAAGAGACTACAAGTCGCCATCCTTGGGATCAGGGGCTTGTCGCTGTCGACTTCTGTATTGACCAAACGCTGATCGTCTGGAGCAGCCCGATCGGCGCTGGCCGCATATTCGCCCGCCCCGCGGACCGTCCCCGCGCCGCCTCGCGGACCGTCCCCGCGCCGCCTCGCGGACCGTCCCCTCCTCGTCACACGACCGTTCCCGAGCCGGCTTCCTGACCTGCTCGGCCCCTTCCTGTCCGCTCCCTCCGCTCAGCCGCTGTTCGCCGGATTGGCCAGTCCTGGCGCCGGCCGGGCCGGCCCGAACCGACGCAGGTAGGCGGTCGGCGTGAGGCCCGTGCGTCGGCGCAGCGCTACCCGCAGACTCGTGGCGGTCCCGAGGCCACTGGCCCGGGCCACGAGATCGAGGCGATGTTCTCCGCGTTCGAGCAGCCGGCAGGCCAAGGCGACCCGTTCGGCGGTCAGCCACGCCAGTGGAGTGACGCCGAGCTCGGCGCGGAACCGACGGTGCAGCGTGGCCGGGCTGACCGCGGCCTGGCTGGCCAGGTCGGCGATCGCCACAGGTCGGTCGAGCCGCTGGCGGGCCCAGTCCAGCAGCGGCGCGAGGGAGGTGTCGGGCACGATCGGTACGGGCCGTTCGATGAACTGCCGCTGCCCGCCGTCGCGGTGCGCTGCGTAGACCAGCCGTCGGCTGACCATATTCGCAACCTCGGCTCCATGATCACGGCGGATGAGGTGCAGCCCGAGGTCGAGGGCGGCGGCGCTGCCCGCGGCCGTGCACACGTCGCCGTCGTCGACGAACAGCACATCAGGTTCGAGCCGTACCTCGGGGTAACGGCGGGTGAACAGGTCGGCCCACCGCCAGTGGGTCGTGGCCCGGCGATCATCGAGCACCCCTGCGGCGGCGAGGGTGAACGTCCCCGTGCAGAAGCTGACCAGGCGGGCCCCGCGGTCGCCGGCCGCCCGGATCGCGGCCAGCACCGACGGTGGCGGGGCGACGAGCGGATCCGGGCGGTTCGGCACGATGACCGTGTCGGCTGCGGACACCGCGTCGAGCCCGGCGACGCCGGACAGGGTGAACAGTCCGCCATGCATGCGGATCTGCGGGGTAGGCGCGCAGAGCGTGCAGTCGTACCAGGGCCGGTCGAGCTCGGGGCGGCGCAGCCCGAACAACTCGGTGGCGACACCGAGCTCGAAGGGATTCGACCCGTCATCCACGATCACCGCGATCCGATGCGTTGGCGCGCGATCCGGTTGCGAGGATCCATGCGACATGTGCGATTCCTAGCGCTCGTCTATCTCTTTGTCGGGCGGGAGCATTCACGCATGACCGCCGAGCCAGTCTCCGGGCCCGACCGCCGCTCCGCACCCGCCGCCACCTCCGCACCCGCCGCCACCCCCGCGTCCGCCGGCTCCGCGCACGCTGTCCCTGAAGCAGCGGCTGCCGAGCCTCCGCGAGGTGCCTGGGCGAATCCGGTTGATCTCAAGGCCGCTTTCGACAGCTTCGAGGCGCTGTGGAGTCCCCNCATCGTCGCCCGGGTGAACGATTACGACATCCGCATCGCCAAGGTCGCCGGCGAGCATGTCTGGCACACGCACTCCGATACTGACGAGCTTTTCCTCGTGCTCGCGGGCACTCTGCACGTCGCCGTGCGCGACGAGCCTGGTAAAGGGGAGCGAGTCATCATCCTGAACCGGGGGGAGATCTTCGTCGTCCCGCGCGGTGTGGAGCACCGTCCCGCATCTCCGGCCGGCGCGTCGATTCTCCTGGTCGAACCGAGAGGCACCCTGTCCGTGGGGGACCGCCATGACCTGTTGCCCGACCACGTCGAGGCGACTACGGGGCATGCCCTCGCCTGAATCGTTCTCACGAGCGGTCCGATCCCGGCGCGAGCGGACCGGCGCCGGGGAATACCACGCCGGACTCGTACGCGGCGACGACGAGCTGCGCCCGATCGCGCGCCCCAAGCTTGGTCAGTAAGCGGCTGACATGCGTCTTGACGGTTGTGACGCCGACGAACAGCCGCCTGGCGATCTCGGAGTTCGACAGTCCCGCTGCAACCTGGATGAGCACCTCGCGCTCCCGCTCCGTCAGCCGGGTCAGCTCTTCGCCCCGGGCTGCGGGCCGCTGCGGCCGCTGGGCGAACTCGACGATGAGCCGCCGGGTGACGCTCGGGGTCAGCAGCGCGTCGCCGGCGGCCACGATCCTGATCGCGGCCAGGAGGTCCTCCGGGCGCGTGTCCTTGAGGACGAATCCGCTGGCGCCGCCACGCAGGGCCGCGAAGACATGTTCATCCTGATCGAAGGTCGTCACCACGAGGACGCGTGTCGCGGCAGTGCCAGGGTCCGCAGCAATGATCCGCATCGCCTCCAGGCCATCCATAATCGGCATACGGATGTCCATGAGAACGACGTCCGGGCGCAGGTGCCTGGCCAACCGCACCGCCTGGGCGCCGGTCCCGGCCTCCGCGATCACCGTGAGATCGGGAGCGGACTCGACCAGCGCCCGGAAACCGGCGCGCACCAGAGCCTCGTCGTCGGCGATGAGGACCCGGACGCGACCGTCGCCCGCCGACAACGGGCGGGATCCATAGTCGGAATCAGCGCGGTTACGGAGCCCATCATGGCTCTCCGCCGGTGTGGAGCCATCGGCTGTCACCATCATCAGCCTGTGTCCTGCCCGACGGGGCGTGGCCGGACAGGCACTGGCGGGAGCTCACAAGACCGATCCGCGATCATGGTGGCGGGTGAGACGGGAAACCGGGCCACGACCGCGAATCCCCCTCGTTCCTGGGGGCCCGCACTGAGCGTGCCGGCGAAGAGTTCCGCTCGCTCGTACATCCCGACCAGGCCCAGCCCGGGTCCTGATCCTCTGCCCGGCTCGGGTCGCCGCGAGGTTGGGCCAGGCGGCTCATCAGCCGGGTCGTGGCGCGCCTGATCGCTCCGGCGATCTGCCGGCGTCTCGTCGCTGTGATGATGCTCTGGGCCGCCCGGTGGGGGATGGCCGTCATCAACGATGCTCACGACCAGTTCCCGCGGCCCGTCGTGCACACTGACCTGGGCCTCGGCGGCGTTGGCATGCCGGACCACGTTCGTCAGTGCTTCTTGGACGATGCGGTACACCGAGGTCTCCAGGACCGGTAGATAGCAGCGCTCGGTGCCTGTGCGCCGGTATGACGTGCGGAACCCAGGTCGCTGCAGCCCGGCGACCAGATGGCCCAGGTCTGCGAGCTTCGGTTCGGTGACCCTGGCTGGCTCGTCAGCGCTGGCCTGTTCGCCAGCTCGCGCTGACTCGGTGCGCTCGGGGCGCCCGCCCGACGGGACCGCCTCATGCGCCCGGCCCGAGACCCCGGCAGGCTCCGCCTGCGGTCGCGTTGTCAGCGTCGCGTCCGATCGAACCGATGGCTCCCGGATCTCCTGGCGGGTACTGCGTAGGACGCGGCGCACCTCGTCGAGAGCCGAGCGGCTCGTCGTCTCGATCACGCTCAGTGCCTCGCGCGCCTCGCGTGGGTCCTCGAGCAGCCGGGCGACTCCGGAGCGGACCGCGATCAGGCTCAGAGTGTGCGACACGACATCGTGGACGTCTCGAGCGACGCGAAGCCGCTCTTCGGCGCGGATCCGGCGCTCCCGCTCCGTGGCCTCTCGGCGTGCCTCCAGCGCCAGCCGGGACCGGTAGCGGCGGCGGGTGCGGAAGGCATCGCCGACCAGCCAGGCCGCTGCGGCGATGAGTGCCTGGACCAGATCCTGTTCCTGATCGGGGTACAGCCGCATGGCGACGGCGGCGGAGACCGCAATCGCTGCGACCGCCGCGGTGGTCGCGGCCAGTGACATCCGTCTGGGGTGGTGATCGGCGACGGTGAGGACGGCAACGCCGAGCGCTGGCCCGGCGTTGCTGACCAACGGCGTGAAGCGGACCCCTGCGAACGCGGCCGTGCAGAGAACCGCGGTGACGCCGGCGAGCACCGGAAGCGGCCAGCGTCGGGCCGCGATCAGCGGCGCGGCGGCGAGTGCTCCGAACAGAAGGATGTGCGCGGTTGAGCCGTAGGCGTCAGCCCCAGGCGCGACCGTCGGAGTCAATGCGGCCGGCACACTGAACAGGGCGAAGGAAGCGAGGACAACCGCGACGTCGACGGCGCCTGGGCCNGCATTTCGGCCGGCCGTCCGCCGCCACCCGGCGGCGCTCTGGCGGCTTGCTGTTCTCGCCGCCTTGGCCGTGNCGCTGCTCTACCTGTGTTGGCGGGCTGGGGTGCAGGTGCTGGCCGGACTGGACCCGAACTTCACGGTGAATGCGTGGGGCGGCCCCAGCTACGCGGGGGCGATGGCCTGCCACTACCTCGATCTCGCCGTCATCGGTGCGGTCGTCGCGGGGCTGCTCGATCGAGCCCTGCTGCCGGTTCCAGGAGGCCGCGCGTAGCCCCTGGTAGGGCGGACTGGTTCTGGTACTGTGGGCGCAGTCATAGATGATCTTTTTGAGGAGGTGGGACCCATGTCCGCGGTATCAGGGTGGGCGTACTCCTCCCGCGATCACATGTGGTTCGACCGGGCCTGGTGATCGGGAGGGCGCCCTTTGGTGTCCCGAAAGGCTTCCCGTGTCGTCAATTCCCTTGCCCCTTCCGCCGTCTCCATCGTTGCCCCATGTCGTTCGTCGGCTGCGTGCCGCAGGTTGCGTCTTCGCCGAGGACGAAGCCCGACTGCTTGTGGGCGCCGCCCGGACTGCCGCTGAGCTCGCCGCGATGGTCGACTGCCGGGTCGCCGGCAAGCCCTTGGAACACATCCTCGGCTGGGTGCAGTTCTGCGGACTGAAGATCGCGGTCGAGGCCGGCGTGTTCGTGCCCCGGCGCCGCACCGAGTTCCTCGTCCGGCAGGCCCTCGACCAGGCCGGTGGCCGGCCCGGCGAGGTCGTGGTCGACCTGTGCTGTGGATCCGGTGCAGTGGCGGCAGCGTTGCTCGCAGCTCTACCTGACGCTGAGGTGCACGCCGCCGACATCGAGCCCGCCGCAGTGCGCTGCGCTCGGCGCAACGTCGTCGCCGGCGGAGGTNTGGTGCACGAGGGTGACCTGTTCGCCGCGCTCCCCAGGTCATTGCGGGGACGCGTGGACCTCCTGGTGGTCAACGCGCCGTATGTCCCGACCGACGCGATCGGCCTGATGCCGCCCGAGGCGCGGGAGCACGAGCCCCGGCTGTCTCTCGACGGTGGAAAGGACGGTCTCGACGTGCTGCGTCGGGTTGTCGCCGTCGCGCCGTCCTGGCTCGCCCCAGGCGGCAGCTTGTTGCTCGAGACCAGCGCACAGCAGGCGCCGTCGCTCGTCGACGCGGTCGCCCGCGCCGGGCTGATCGGCCGGATCGCCATATCCGACGAGTTGGTAGCCACCGTGATCATCGCTGTCTCTCTGGCCGGAGACGCGGCGACGTCGGACCGTGGGTGAGGCTGTTCACCCCCGAGGATGAAGCGCCCCTGGTGGAGAGACCGGCGGTAGTCGTCCTCCGACGCACGTTCGGGCGGGCTTTCCCCGCTTGTACCAAGCGCTGTGATCGTGGCGCGGGGTCGGGAGTGGTCAGCCCGGTGAGGTGGCGCCGGCGGGGCGGGCGGGGGCGTGGTGGGGCGGGCGGGGGCCGCGACCGGCGGTGGTCAGGCGGCTGCCGAGCCAACCGGCAGCGGCGGCGGCCGGCCACAGACGAGTGGCTGCGTTGCGGGCGCGGATGCCGGTCCAGGTGGTGGGGATGAGCAGGTGAGCCGCCTGATCGACGCCGCGCTGGCGTGGCTCGACGAGACGGCGGTGGCGTGCCTCGTAGCGGCGCAGGGCCGAGCGGTGATCGTCGGGGGTTGCGGCCAGTTCCTCGGCGAGTGCGAATGCCCCGGCCATCGCCAGGGAGGAGCCGTCGCCGAACAGAGACACGCAGGAGGCCGCGTCGCCGACGAGCGTGATCCGACCCGTCGACCAGGCGGGTACGTCCACCCGGCTCACCGCGTCGAAGTAGAGGTCCTCGCTGGCCTGCGCCCGCGCCAGCAACTCCGCCGTCCGCCATGATCCGGCTGCGTAGGCGCCGGCAAGCAGGGTGCGGTGCTGGTCGATGTCACGATGGTTGAAGTCCGCCAGATCCGGGCGGCGGAAGGCGAAAAACGCGATCGGCCCGGAGGCCGAGGGGTGTAGGGCGACGGCCCGGCCCGGGGTGTTGTGCATGACCACCTCACGCCGGTGCTCGATCGGCCCGTTGAACGGCACCGTGGCGATGTAGAGGCCCAAATGACGGACGAAGTTCGCGTCTGGCCCGAAGGCGAGCCGGCGCACTGCCGAATGGAGGCCGTCGGCGCCGATGACCAGGTCGAATCGGCGGGAGCGACCGTGGTCGAAGGTCACGTCGACGCCGTGTTCGTCCTGCGCCAGACCGGCGATCGAGTCGCCGAACACGAACTCCGCGTGCTCCGCACTCGCCGCCTGCAGGATCGTTGCGAGCGCGCCGCGAGGAAGCTCGACGTCGCCGCCGCCGGTCGCGCGCGCGAGCGCGCGCAGGTTGACACGGCCGACGCTGCGGCCGGCCGCGTCCACGAACCGCATCCCCGTCACGTTGGTGGCGGCGGCCCGCAGCCGGGCGAGCACCCCCATCCGCTCTGCCACCCGGAGGGCCGGGCCGCGCACGTCCACCGGGCTGCCGCTGGTCCGCTGCCACAGCCCGCGCTCGACTACCGTCGGCCGGAAGCCGTGCCATGACAGCCAGTACGCGAGCGTCGTACCGGCGATGCCGGCGCCGGAGACGAGCACCNTCCGGTTGCCCATACGTCCTCCGCGGGTGGGGTCGAGGCCGATCGAACCGTCAGCGTATGACCAGATTTCAAATCTGGTCAAAAGTTGAATGCGCGGTGTGATGAACGTTGACCAGCTCTCGAAAGCGGTCATACGGTCGTCGCGTGAGCCCGACAGCCGGCCGGTCCCGGGACCCGTCGCGCGGGCGGGAGCGCGCCACGCGCATCCTCGACGCCGCCGAGGATCTGCTGCTGCGTCACGGAGCGCGGCGGGTGACCGTCGAGGACGTCGCGGTCGGCGCCAACATCGGCA
Source organism: Frankia sp. CpI1-P (assembly GCF_001421075.1). Classification (NCBI taxonomy): domain Bacteria; kingdom Bacillati; phylum Actinomycetota; class Actinomycetes; order Frankiales; family Frankiaceae; genus Frankia; species Frankia sp. CpI1-P. Next base: position 53,116 of record NZ_LJJX01000019.1, read on the forward strand.
AGGGCACGGTCTACCTGCACTGGGAGACGCGGGAGAAGCTGTTCGCCGCCGTCTTCGACCGGGCGGTGGCCCGAGCGATGTCCGAGCTGCTCGTCGCGATGCGCACCCGGCCGAGTACCTGCCTGCCGCACCAGTTCGCCCACGACTACTTCCTCGCCGTCATGCACCGTCCGCTGCTGCGCGGGCTGCTGCTGGCCGACCCGGAGCTGCTCGGCCGGCTGGCCCGCCAGCACGACCCCGCCTGGGACGAACGCCACCACCTGGTGTCCGAACGGTACTTCCGGCTGCTCGCCGAGTACGGCGTGCTCCGTGCCGAACTCGGGGCCGACGAGGTCGCCTATGCGTTCCAGGCGACGTTCGAGGGTTTCGTGCGGGCCGAGGGCGAGCTGGTCGGTGGCGAGAGCGCGTCGCCGCGGGCCGCCGCCCAGCCCGCGGTCGCCACCCTCGAACGGCGGGCGGACCTGCTCGCCCGGACCGTCGAGCTCGCGTTCGAGAACAGCCGCCCGGTCACGGCCGACGAACTGCGTTCGCTCGCCGCCGACGTCGTGGACCTGTTCACCGACCTCGTCGACCGCCGCGGGTTCGCCGACCTCGTCGACCTCGTCGACCGCGCCGAGCTCGGCGCCCCCGCCGCGTCCTGACCGTCCAAGCCGGGCGTCCCCTTTCCCCGCCGGACGTCCGGCGGGGAAAGGAAGGTCAGGGCAGGGTGTCGTAGCTGTAGAAGGCCGAGATGTCGAGGACGCCGCCCGGGGTGTCCGGCTTGCTGGCCGGGGCGAACGGGGAGACGAGCGGGTCGTCGATCCGGTGGCCGAGCAGGGTCGGCGGGGCCGTCATGTCCGGCTGGTACTGGCGGCCGTTGCGGCTCATCCAGCCCTCCCAGAGCCGGTCGACGTTGCAGTGGTGGACGAAGAACACCGGGTCGTTCGGGGACGATGCCGGGGCCATGTCCCCGCCGACCCACAGGTGGACCTGGTTGTGCAGGCCGGGGCCGGTGAAGCCCTCCAGCCGGTTACGGAAGCCGCGAGACGAGACGTCGAAGGGCGGCCGGTCGTAGTCGGCGAGGCTCGGGTCGGCACGCGTGTTGTAGGCCGCGCGGACGTCGCTGGTGCGAGGCAGCCGCGGCGAGCCGAACGGCGCGTTCTGGCCGAACCTGCGGGCGAGGCCGCGCTCGGTGACCTGGCGCAGCGCGCCGCTGGAGTTGGTCGCGATCCGCACCCGGAAACTCGTCGGGTCGNCACGGTCGAAGGCGAACGCGCCGCCGCGCACGGGGCTGCCCTGGCCGCCGAACCCGTCCGGGGTGTCCCGCCACAGCGCCGAGGCGGCCGGGTTCGCCACCCCGTCCGGCGCGGGCGGGGTGCCGTCGAGCGCCCAGTCCCAGTAGGGCAGGCCGAAGTCCGGGTCACCGAGAACCCGTTGCAGGTGTGCCTCCAGCCATCGGAGCATCACCNGGTGCCAGGGCAGGAAGACCGGCCCGCGGTGCGCGGCGTTGCGGGTTCNGGCGTCACCGCCCGGTGGCACCGCGGTGTTCATCGCGAGGACGTGCCAGATGACGAACAGGTCGTAGGTGTACACGGGGCGGGCGCGCCCGGAGATGCCGAACCGGTCCGTGGTCAGCGTCGTGGGCTCGTGCTTGAGCAGCTTGACGCCGCGGATGTAGTCGGCTCGCGCCTTGTCGTCGTGGAGGATGTCCCGGCGGACCGCGGCCATCTCACCGCCCTCCCGAGGTCTCGTCGCCGTGGATGCGGCCGTCGCCGTCGCCGTGATCGTGGCTGTGCTGGCCGTCGTGGCCGTCGCCGTCGTGGCCGTCTCCGGGCGTCGGGTGCGGGGAGAACTCGTCGGGGAAGGTGCGGATGAGCACCCGCACCAGGTCCACCAGCGAGGGGAGCTGGTAGGCGGGCAGGCCGTGGCAGTGCGCCGAGCCGTCGTTCGACAGCCCGATGTGCACATTCAACGGCTGCCCGTCGACGGTGATCTCGTAGGTGGTCGTGATGACGACGTGATGGCCGTCGAAGTCGTCCTCGCGCACGCTGCGCGCCGGACCGGCGTGATCATGATCGGGTTGCGGGAGTCCGGCCAGGTAGGTCGCGAGGAAGGCCGGTTGGGTGGGGTCGGCGATGTCCGGTTGCATGAAGGTTCCCCCGAGGTCTGATGGCTGCCGCGATGTGAGGTGCGACGATGTGGCCGCAGCATCTACCGGCAGTGAGGGATTCGCAACCAACTGTCGCCTAGGCGTCGCCCTCCGACGCGGGAAATGGGCGGGAGAAGGGATGACAGCGGCAGTCAGGCGGGTTGCCGCATCGTGGCGGCTGTGCATCGTGATGGCTGTGCCGAAGCAGGGTTGACGGTTTCGGCGATGCGGCGGAGCCTTTGTCTGCGCCGAGTTTCGCCCTTGCCGGGCGGGCCGCCCTCGTCGGCTGCTTGCCGCCGGGGTGTCCGCATCCGCGGGTCCGCCTGCGGGCCCGGCTGGTCTGGAGGAAGCCTGATGTCGCGAACGGTCCTGCTGCCGAACGCAGACCATCCGATCACCGTCGAGCCGACCCGCGGCCGGGTGGTCGTCCGGATCGGCGGGCGGGTGGTCGCGGACTCGCACGACTCCCGCACCCTGCGCGAGGCCAGCTACCCGCCGGTGCAGTACATCCCGATCGCCGACGTCGACCAGAGCGTGCTGCGCCGCAGCGAGACCACCAGCTACTGCCCGTACAAGGGCGACGCGAGCTACTACAGCGTCGAGACCTCGGACGGCACGACGCTCGGCGATGTCATCTGGACCTACGAGAACCCCTACCCGGCCGTCGTCGACATCGCCGGCCGGGTCGCCTTCTACGCCGACCGCGCGGAGATCACCGTTCCCGACGCCGCTGCGTGAACCCGGCGGCGCAGCACCCCTTCCGGCTCCGTTTCGGCTGGGGCCGGGAGGATCTCGACGTCCTCGCCGCCCCCGGCGGCATTGTCGTGATCGTCGATGTGCTGCGGTTCTCGACGGCGGTCTCGGTCGCGGTCGGTCGGGGCGCGCGGGTCTGGCCGTGCCGGTGGCGCGATGAGGACGCGGCGCGGCGGGCCGCCGAGCTGGGCGCGGTTCTCGCCGTGCCGGGCCGCGATGATCCCGCCGCCCACTGGTCGCTGTCGCCGGCGGACCTGGCGGCTATCCCCGCCGGCACCCGGCTGCTCCTGCCCTCCCCCAACGGCTCGGCCCTGTCCGCGGCTGCCGCGCTCGGTCCCGCGACGCCTGTCGCCGGCTGCCCGCGCAACGCGGCCGCGGTCGGCCGCCTGGCGGCCGACCGGCTGGCCGACGGCGGGACCGTGGCCGTCATCGCGGCCGGCGAGCGCTGGCCCGATCCGTCCGGGGCGTCGCACGCCGGCCCCCTCCGCCCGGCGGTCGAGGATCTGCTCGGCGCCGGCGCGGTCCTCGCCCGGATCCTCGAGGCGGGGTCCCTGGAACGTGCGGCGGTCGCCCCGGAGGCGCGCGCCGCCATCGCCGCGTTCCGCGCCGCCGAGGCCGATCTGGCCGGCGAGCTGCGCTGCTCGGCGTCCGGCCGGGAGCTGCTCGCGTTGGGCTGGGACGACGACGTGGCCTGCGCGGCCGACCTCGACGCCGACGCCGCCGTTCCCGTCCTCGACGCCGACGGCGCCTACACCGGCGCGCTCGAGTTGTCCTCCTGACCTCGGGCGAACCGGTCGAGTGCGTTGCGCAGCCGGCGGCCCAGGGCGTCGCTGCCGGTGTGGCCGGAGTCGGTGATCGGGACGAGTTCGGCGTCCGGCCAGGCGCGGGCCAGCTCCCAGGCGACGAGGAACGGGCCGCCCAGGTCGTGGCGGCCGTGGATCAGCACACCCGGGATGCCGGCGAGCCGACCGGCGTCGCGGAGCAGCACGCCTTCGTCCAGCCAGGCCCCGTGCGCGAAGTAGTGCGAGCAGATCCGCGCCAGCGCGAGCCGCGCCCGCTGCGGGCGGCCGCCGTACGCGCCCGGCTGCCCGTTCGACTCCAGTGAGATGACCGCGTCCTCCCAGGCGCACCACTCGTCGGCGGCCCGCCGACGCACCGCCGGGTCGGGGTCCGCGAGCAGACGTGCGTAGCCGGCGACGATGCCGTCGCCGTCGCCGTCGCCGTCGCCGTCGGCGGGCGGCAGCCCGTTTCGGAACCGTTCCCACTCCTCGGGGAAGTACCGGGCCACGCCTCGGTAGAGCCAGTCGATGTCGCGGCGGCGGGTCATCGTCACGGCCGCGAGGACGATCTCCGACACCCGGTGCGGGTGGCGCTCGGCGTAGGCCAGGGCGAGCGTCGAACCCCAGGAGGCGCCGTACAGCAGCCACCGGTCGATCCCGAGGTGCTCGCGGAGCAGCTCCATGTCGGCCAGCAGATGGTGGGTGGTGTTGTGCCGCAGGTCGGTGTCATGGTCGGCGGCATGCGGGGTGCTGCGACCGCAGCCGCGCTGATCGAACAGGACGACCCGGTAGCGCTCCGGGTCGAACCAGCGGCGCGCCCCCGGCGAGCAGCCCGAGCCCGGNCCGCCGTGGACGACGAGCGCCGGCCTGCCGGCCGGGTTGCCGCAGACCTCCCAGTAGACGAGGTTGCCGTCGCCGACGTCGAGCATCCCGGCGTCGTACGGCTCGATCGGCGGATACTGCGGTCCCATCAGCCGATCCTGACCTACTGGTCACGTGGAGCGTGCCCTGACCAGGCGGGAGGTGCTGCCGCTGGGCTACCAGGACGCCGGCGGGCGGACATCGGAACGGGAGGCGGAGCCGGCCGGCCTGCTCACCGCCGGCGGCCGCTGGTACCTGGTGGCCTGGTGCCGCCTGCGGCGCGCCCCCCGCGGTTTCCGGCTCGACCGGATCCGCGGCGCCGCTCCGACCGGGCAGGCGGCCCCCCGGCGGGAGCTCGCCGACCTGCTCGGCTCGGCCGCCACGGGCGCGGTCACCCCCGACGCCCTGGACAGCCTCGCCCCCTGATCCAGCGGCGGACCGGCAGTGGGCCAGCGGTGCGCTAGAGGTTCTGGCCGCCGGACAGTTCGATGCGGGTGCCGTTGGCCCAACCGAAGCCGTCGGCGAGGATCAGTGGCACGGCCGCGCCGATGTCCTCGGCCTCGCCCACGCGGCCCAGCGGAATGGCGCTCGCGACCGCCTCGTTGAGCCGGGCGTTGTCCCGGAGCCGGCCGCCGCCGAAGTCGGTGGCGATCGCCCCGGGCACGAGCACGTTGACTCGGATGCCCCGCTCGCCGAGCTCCTTGGCCTGGTACCTGGTCAGGACCTCGATCGCGCCCTTCGCGGCGGCGTAGGCGGAGGTGCCCGGATGGGTGAAGCGGGCCAGGCCGGAGGACACGTTGAGGATGCGTCCGCCGTCGGCCAGCAGCGGCAGCAGCGTCTGCGTCAGGAAGAACGGCGCCTTCACGTGAATCCGGAACAACTCGTCGAACTGCTCCTCGGTCGTCTCCGTGAACGGCGCGTAGAGGCCGATTCCGGCGTTGTTGACGAGGTAGTCGATGCGCTCGGCGCCGAGGCCGGCGAGCGTCGTGCGGACGTCGGCCGCGAACCGGGCGAAGCCGGCGCTGTCGCCCACGTCGAGCTGCAGCGCCGCCGCGGGCACCCCCTGCTCCTCGAGCTCCGCCACGAGCCGATCGGCCTCGTCCTTGCGGCTGTTGTAGGTGCCGATGACGCCTACCCCGGCGCGGGCGAGGTGCGTGGCCATGCTGCGCCCGAGGCCGCGGCTCGCGCCGGTGATCAGAGCGATTCTGTTGTCGGACATGATTCCTCCCGTGACACGCCAGTGGTGCTCGCATTTCACCCTGACACCTCCGCCGGCTGTCAGCGGCGTCTCGGTCATCCCCGGATCGCGAGTCCGGGGATAGTCCGGCCGCCCGCGGTCNTGATGGAGATGTCTGATGGGCCGTGGGCGCACGGCCGCGTGGAAGCCGGTCGAATGGAACCGCGGAGGGATCGCCGTGCAGCGCCAGGAGCTGGGTGTCTTCCTTCGTCACCGGCGGGAGCTGCTGCGGCCGTCGGATGTCGGGCTGGTCGCCGGCGGTCGGCGACGGGCGCCCGGGCTTCGCCGCGACGAGGTCGCCGTGCTCGCAGACATGTCGACGGACTACTACGAGCGGATCGAGCAGGGCCGCGGGCCGCGGCCGTCACCGTCGATGCTCGGTGCGATCGCGCGGGCGCTGCGCCTCACGCTGGACGAGCGCGACCACATCTACCTGCTGGCCGGCCACGAAGCCCCGCCGCGGCACTGCTCGCTCGGCTACGCCGACGCCGGCCTGATGTGCGTGCTGGACGCACTCGCGCCCACCGTGCCGGCGCTCATCTCGGATGACCTCGCCAACGTCGTGGCGCAGAACCCGCTGAACGTCGCGCTGCTCGGCCCGATCGCCCGCGCGCCGGGCCGGGGACGCAACTTCCTGTGGCGCTGGTTCACCGACGGTGAGCTGCGCGCACGATACCTGGCCGACCAGCACGACACCCTCGGCCGCGAGCACGTCGCCGACCTGCGCGTGACGCTGGGCCGGCGGCACGAGGACGAAGCAGTCCGTTCCCTCGTCGCCGAGCTCTCGGCGGCCAGCGCGGAGTTCCGCGAGGTGTGGGCCCGTCAGGAGGTGGCGGTGCGGCGGACCACCCGTAAGGTGCTGATCCATCCCGAGGTCGGCCGGCTCGAGCTGGAGTGCGACGCGGTGGTCAGCCCGCCGTCGGGCCAGCGGCTGGTCCTGTTCCGCCCGCAGCCCGGCTCGGGGGCGGGTGAACGCCTGGAGATGCTCGCCGTCCTTGGCACCCAGACCTTCCTCGAACCCAGCCGTTCGCACTGACCTCCGGCCCCGCCCGCCGGGACGCAACGGCTCGCCGGTGCTCCGGGCCGCAGATGTCGCCCCGCAGCCGACGCGAGTCCCTCAGCGTCCTCGCCGTCAGGCCGGAACGAGGCCGTGCAGCGCCGCCCACCGGCCGACCTCCTCCCGGCGCAGCGCCGTGGCCAGCAGCTCGGGGAATCTGTCCGGGGTGCAGGCGAAGGCCGGCGCGCCGAGCTGCGCGCAGGTTGCCGCGAGTTGGTGGTCGTAGGCGGGGGCGCCGTCGTCGGACAGCGCCAGCAGCACGATGACGGCCACCCCGGAATCGACGAGCCCACGCAGCCGGGCGATCAACGACGACTGGTCGCCGCCCTCGATGAGATCGCTGATCAGGATGAGGACGGTGTCGGTGGGCCGGCGCACGAGACTCGCGCCGTAGCCGACCGCGCGGTCGATGTCGGTGCCGCCGCCGAGCTGGACCCCGAAGAGCACGTCGACGGGGTCGTCGAGGGAGTCGGTCAGGTCCACCACCGACGTGTCGAAGACGACCAGCCGGGTGCGCAGGGACCTGATACTGGCCAACGACGCGCCGAGCACCCCGGCGTAGACGACCGACGAGGCCATCGACCCGCTCTGGTCGATGAGCAGGATGACGTCGCGCAGCGCCGCCACGCGCCGGGCCCGCTGGTAGCCGATCAACCGGTCGACGATGACGGTGCGCTGCTCGGGCTGGTAGTTGCGCAGATTGGCGAGGATCGTCCGGTTCCAGTCGACGTCGGGCAGCCGCGGGGTGCGGGCGCGTTCGCCGCGGTTCAGCGCGCCGGACACCGCCGAGCGCAGCGACTGCGCCAACCGCCGCTCGATGTCCTCGACGACCGTGCGCACCACCATCCGCGCGGTCTCCCGGGTGCGCTCGGGCAGCGCCGAACGCAACGACAGCAGCGTGCCCACCAGGTGCACATCCGGTTCGGCCGCCGCCAGCAGCTCGGGCTCCATCAGCAGCCGAGCGAGCCCCAGCCGTTGGACGGCGTCGTGCTGGAGCACCTGCACCACCGACGACGGGAAGTAGTCGCGGATGTCGCCGAGCCAGCGGGTCACCGTCGGCGCCGATCCGCCGAGCCCCGCCGAGCGCCGCCGCCCACGACCGCCACCGGCCTTGCCGCCGTCGCCGTCGCCGTCGGCGTCGGCGTCGGCGTCGTAGAGCGCGCCCAGGGCGGCGTCGATGTCCATGTCCCGCGTCGACAGCGTCCGCGCCGGGTCGAACGCGGGCGCCGCCGGGGCGCCCAGGACCAGCCGCCACCGCCGCAGCCGTTCCTCCTCCGCCGTCTCGCCGGCGGACCGCGCCGGCCCCGGACCGTCGACGGCTGTGGTCGTGTGGTCAGGCATCGGAGAATTCCTCCTCCGCGCGGGCAGGCGCGGTGTGGGCAGGCCCTGTGGCGTCAGGCCCTGTGCGGTCAGATCGGGTGCGGTCAGATCGGGTGNGGGCCGGTGTGGTGCGGGCCGGTGTGGTGTCGGCCGGCGTGAGGCCGGCGGCAGGTGCCGTGCCGGCAGGACCGAGCAAGGCGGTGAGGGCGGGCAACACGGCCGCGACCCGGTCGAGGTCCCAGGCCGGGCCGTCACCGGCAGGGACCGCGCCGGCCGGCGGGATGGCCCGGGCCGGGTTCCCCGCCCGACTGCCTCCCGGGCGCGCGGCGTCCGCCTGGTCTGTCGCGGCGCCGCCCGGCGGGCCGGCGGTCGGCCGGGGCAGACCGGAGCGGACCCGTTCGCCGATCAGGCGACGGTCCGGACCGGTGAAGTCGGCGAACGTGCGGCGCAGGGGCGCCAGCACGACCGTGAAGGCGTCCCCGTCGAGGTCGGCCAACCAGGTGTCGACGAGCGACAGCATCGCGGGGTCGCGGGCCAGCACCGCGCCGGACCGGCCGAGGAAGCCCGCGAGCCAGCGCGCGGCGTCTGCGGGGGCGCCGCCGGCCGTGGACAGCGCCCGCGCCAGCCTGGTCGCCACCTCCGCGGCCGCAAGTCCGCCGGCGTCGGACAGGATGCGGGTACACCGCCCGGCGACCAGTGGGTTACCGCCGGCCGTGGCGGCGGCGACGCCCACCGCCGTGTGCCACCGGGCGATGTGTTCGGGGTCGGCGACGAGCCCGAAGGCGGTGTCCGCGGTGTCGATGGCGGCGACCATGGNGTCCGCGGCGTCGTCGTCGAGGCTTGCGCAGGCCGGCGGCAACCCCGCGCAGATGCGGATCATCAGGCTCGTCGTCAGCCCGACGACCAGGCCGGTGTCGGTGCCGCGCACGTCGCCGTAACGGTGGACCCGTGCCAGCGGCGCCAGCGCCAGCATCAGGTGGGCGACGTCGCCGGTCGTGGCCGCGCGCTGTTCCAGCCCCGCGCGCACCGCCTCGAGCGCGGCGGGCAGGTCCGCGAGGACCACCTGCTCGAACAGCCGGGTGATGGCGGCGAGGTCGGGCGCGTCCCGGGTGCGTCCGGCGACGACGTCGCCCGCGGCGTCCTCGACGGTCGCGCCGTGCCTGGCGGCCGCGACGAGCGCCAGCGCGAACGTCGGCTTCCAGCAGAGTGTCCAACCCTCGGCGAACGTGCCGGTGCTGCTGGTCGCGGTGGGGGTACCCCAGTCGACGTCGAGCAGGCGCAGCCGGTGCAGCAGGGCGCTGCGCTCCCGGTCGAGCTCGCGGCGCAGGTCCAGGCGCAGCGGCTTCTCCACCGTGGTGGGCGCGAGCCGCAGTCTTTTCTGCGCGCGGGCGACGTCGGCGGCCAGCGGCACGGTGGGCACGTCGGGGCCGACGGCGCCGACGATGTCACCGACGACGAGCTGTTCGCGGACGACGGCCAGCGGCACCGGGTCACCGGCGCAGAGTCCGGCCAGCACCGCGTCGGTCAGCTCGGTAAGCCCTGGGACGGCTCGCTCGCGCACCGCGGCGAGGGCCTCGGCCAGCCGCACGGTCTCCACCACCGAGGCCGTCGAGGCGGGCAGGTCGGCGGCGCGCAGGAGCGCCGCGACGCGGGCGACCCACCGGGCGCCGACCTGATCGGGCGCGGTCCACAGGTGGTGGTACCAGCCCGGTGACGTGACGCCGGCGCCGTAGCCGGNCTCGGCGCTCAGCAGCGCGTGCGTCCACGGCACCCACGTCGTGGCGGTGCGCACCGGCCGGACGCCGCGCAGCAGCTCACGGTCTGCCGCGACGGTGATCCGGCCCGTCCGGCCGGTCAGCGCCGGGACGTGCCACGCACCGCAGAGCACGGCGACCCGCGCGGCGGCGTCGGCGCCGGTGCTGGCCGCGCGGATCTCCAGGCGCATGTGCGCCTCCCGTAGTTCCTCGCGTCGAGCGTGCGCCCCCCGAGGCGCGTCCGAACCGGACTGGTGTTCGGGATCGCGCAGCGCCGCCATGGACTCGGCCACGGCGGCGAACAGCTCCAGCGCCGGGGAACGGCCGCCCGCGCCGGCCGCCGACGTGCTCGCCGGTCGGCGGTGCTCGACGAGGTCCTCCCAGAACCGTTCCGGGTCGTCGTGGCCGGCGGCGAACGCCAACCAGCCGAGCGGGTCGGCCGCCAGCTCCGGGACCGCCGCGTCGCCTGCTTCCGCCGCGTCGCCTGCTTCCGCCGCGTCGACTGATCCCGCCGCGTCATCGCAGGGGCCGGTCTCGGCGTCGCGCCGGCGCAGCGCCAGGTCGTGACCGAAGGGCAGGTCGATGAACCGGGTGGGCACGCCCGCCGCACGGCCGTGCAGCAGGGCCTGCCACTCGGGGGAGAACTCGGCGAAGGGCCAGAAGGCGGCGTCCCGCGGCTCGTCGACGGCGTAGGCGGTCAGCGCCACGGGTGGGGTGAGTGCGCCGACGTGGATGAGCGCGCTGTCCCCCTCGGGCGGTCCCTCGACGAGGATGAGGTCCGGATCGAGCTCGGCGAGCGCTGCCCGCACCGCCCGCGCCGAACCGGGGCCGTGGTGGCGTACTCCCAGAACGGTGACGGGCATCAGGCGCCGCCGAAGACGCTCGTGTCGTCGTCCAGGTCACGGCAGGCCCGGTACAGGTCCGACCAGCCCTTCCGGTCCCGGACCACACCTTCGAGGTACTCGCGCCAGGCCACGGGGTCCGCCGAGGGATCCTTGATCACCGCGCCGATGAGCCCGGCGGCGACGTCCTCGGCCCGCAGCCGGCCGTCGCCGAAGTGGGTGGCCAGCGTCATTCCCCCGGTGATCACGCTGATCGCCTCGGCGGTGGACAGGGTGGCGGTCGGGATCTTCAGCGTGGTGCGCCCGTCGCTGGTGACGCCGGCGCGCAGCTCCCGGAAGATCTTCACGACGCGGCGCACCTCGCTCGCGGCCGGCGGTTCGTCCGGCAGCGCCAGCGCTCGGCCGAGGTCGGCGACCCGCTTGGTGACGATCTCCACCTCGGCGTCCTCGCTGGCGGGCAGCGGCAGCACGACGGTGTTGAACCGGCGGCGCAGCGCCGAGGACATCTCGTTGACGCCGCGGTCACGGTCGTTGGCGGTGGCGATCACGGCGAACCCGGCGACGGCCTGCACCTCGCTGGCCAGCTCGGGAACGGGCAGGGTCTTCTCCGACAGCACGGTGATGAGTGCGTCCTGTACCTCGGCGCCCATCCGGGTGAGCTCCTCGACCCGGGCGATCGATCCGCGGGTCATCGCACGCATCACCGGTGAGGGCACCAGCGCGTCGGGGGAGGGCCCCTCGGCGATCAGGCGGGCGTAGTTCCAGCCATAGCGGACGGCGTCCTCGGAGGTGCCGGCGGTGCCCTGCACGACGAGGGTCGAATCGCCGCTGACCGCCGCGGCGAGGTGTTCGGACAGCCAGGTCTTGGCGGTGCCGGGGCTGCCGAGCAGCAGCAGCGCCCGGTCGGTGGCGAGGGTGGCGACCGCGACCTCGACGAGGCGCCGGGAGCCGATGTACTTCGGGGAAATGACCGTCCCGTCGTCGAGCACGCCGCCGAGTAGGTAGGTGACGACCGCCCACGGCGACAGCCGCCAGGACGGCGGGCGCGTCCTGGTGTCGGCAGCGGCGAGCGCGGCGAGTTCGCCGGCGTACGCCTGCTCTGCGTGTGGACGCAGCAGCGGCGCGCCGCCCGCCGGGGGAACGGTGTCGGGCGCGGCGGGGCTGGTGGACGGGGGCGCCAGGGTCACGAGGGGCCTTCCTGGGGGAGAGGGACCGGGCCGGCCGGCCCGGTGCCGGCGGGGGGTGGGTTGGTCAGCGCGGCGCGCAGCCGCCGTCGGGCGCCGAGGATCGTGCTCAGCCGGGTGCGTCCGTCGAGATCCAGGTACTTCGGCCGATCCGGGTCGGGATCGCCGAGATCGGTGTCGGGATGCAGCGCCCAGGCCATGGGTCCGATGAGCTCACGCAGGCGGTAGTCGTCGGAGTAGCCCCTGGCGGACAGGGCGGTGAGCGCGGTCCACACCGCCCGGGAGAACGGCTCGGACCACGGGCCGGGCACCGCGGTCAACAGCGTCGTGATCCGCTCGACCGGCGTGTCCCGCCACCGCCCGTCCCGGTCTCGGGCGGCTGACCCGTCTGGGTGGTAGGAGTCGAGCCTCAGCTCGCGCAGCGTGTGCGTGAGGGCCTGCGTGCGGGCGGGCTCGGCCAGGCACGCGATGAGCTGCCCCTGACCCACCCGCCCGACGCGGGGGAGGAACGCCGCGACCCAGCCGGGATCGCCATGGCGCAGGACGGCGGGAAGCAGCCCGTCGCTCAGCAGCTCGCTCACTGGACGGGTCGTGCCCGGCAGGTCGGCCACGGCGTCGAGGAACTCCTCGGGGGTCAGCCCGGTGCGGCGCGTCCACACGGTCGGATCGACGCGGGCGAGTTCGGCCACGAACATGATCTCGCCGGCCGTCGCCGTGCTGAGGTGCGAGTGGGCCGGAACCGTGTCGCTGATGCCGTCGCGCCGCATCTCGTCGGTGCACTCTGCGGGCAGGACGATCTCAAGATGGTGGCGCCGGCTCAGGCCGTCGCGCCGTGCTGTGATCATTCCTTCGGTGCGCGCCTCGGCGCGTGCCTGCAAGCCGGCGCCGGGCAGCAGCAGAGCGATCTCGATCGCAGCCTGCCGGACGTCGGGGCGCCGGTCGTCCAGGGCGTGTTCGAGCAGGTCGACGTCCCAGGGACCGAGACCGACGCGCAGTGCCTCGCAGAAGGCGAGGCGTTGCGCGGCGCTGGCCGCGTCGAAGGCGGCGAAGGCGGGACCGTCCGCCGAGCCGCGCAACAGTGTGATTGCGGCGGCCGGGTCGCGTTGCCGCAGTTCCTGCAGCAGCGTGCGCCGTTCCAGGGCGCTCGCGGTCGGCCAGTCGGCCAGATCCGTGCCCGCTACCCACCGGCCGTCCGGGTGCAGGCCGGCCAGCCACCGCCCGCGCTCGCCGAGGACCTCGACGATCGGAGCCCGCACCTCGACATTCCGTCGGCCCAGCGAGAGCAGCTCCGCAATGAGCAGCTCCGGGACGCGCCATCCCGCTTCGGCCACCAGCTCCAGGTACTCGCGAGTCCCTTCCGGTTCGGAGCCGGCCAGCGCGCCCTCGACGATGCGCGCCGCCGGCGGCACCAGCGCCGCCGCCCGCTCGGGCGAGGCGGGGCTGGGGGCCGGCAACGCGCCGGCGTCGGCGGCGAGCAGGCCGGCGCGCCGCGCGCAGGCCGCGAGGGCCGCGGCGCGCAGCAGGGCAACGGCGCGCGAGGGCCCGTCCTCGGCGCCGCCGCCGCCCGCCGAGGCCCCGCCGTTCGCCCTGCCGGCCAGGATGTCGTCAAGATGCGGGACGGCAGGCACGGTGGCCCGCGTCGCCCCGACGACGGCCGCGTCGACCAGGCCGGACCATCCTGGCGTCGGTCGCGGGCAGGCGGCCGGCTGGGGGGGCTCGCTGTGAGGAACCGGCGGGCTGATCGGTGCGGGAAGCTCCGTGCCGGGCTGCGGCCGGGACGGAGCTGCCGCCAACGGCACCACATCGAACCCATCCCACTCCACGACCAGGTCGAGGGGGTGGCCGCCGCCGACGGCCAGCAGGTGCCAGCCCCACACGGCGGCCGTGTCGGCCGCCAGCGGCAGGGCCTGCCCGAGCCGGTCCCGCAGCAGCCAACCCGCACCGTCACCCGAGGAAGGGCCGTCCCGCCGACCTTTCCTCGCCGCGCCCGCTGGAGCCTCGCGCGCAGCGCCGATGGCGGGTGGCAGCACGGTGATCTGCCGGACGACGAACCCGACGGGATCAGCCCACGGATCCGCGGTCAGGGCCGGGGTGAGCGCAGCCAGCGCCTCCTGCCAGCTCCCCGCCGCGTCGCCGGAACCGGCGGCGGCCAACTCGGTGAGGGGCACCGGGCCGGCGCGCGTGGCGGCGAGCGCCAGTCTGGTCGGGTGACGCCCGGGGTACGGAGCGACGTCGGCGTCGATGCGGGTGAGGACGGGGAGACTCGGCGGTGGCGGCTGCTTGCCGGTGCCGTAGGTGACGAGCAGCGCGAGCCGCTCGGACCCGGGCACTCGCAGCCACTGCCGGCGCCCCTTCAGCTTTCCGGTGGCGAACAGGCGCTCGCCCAGGACGTCGATCGGCCCGGTGAGCCGCTCACCGCCGAGCACGTCCGCCGTGCTCCGGGGGAAACCGATCCGGTCGCGCACCACCTCGACGAGCGCCGGTGAGATCTCAGCCCGCCTCGACCAGCCCTGGCAGAGCAGGTACAGCCGGCCGAGCCGGTCGGTGAGCCGAGCGGGCCAGTCGGGACCGCCCACCGCGGCGATGCGCGCCATGTCGCGGACGACCTCGGCCAGCCCTGGCGCCTGCGCGTCGACCATCCGCGCCGCGGTCGCCTCCCACCAGGAGGCCGGCTGGACCTGGGCGGCGCCGAGCCCGCCGTGGGCGAGATCGACCAGCCAGCGGCTCAGCTCCGCGACTCCGGCGTCGACCCGGGCGTCGCGGCGGGCCTGCGCGCGCGCCGACGAGGCGGCTCGAGACACCCCCGCCTTCCCTGCGCCTCCAGCCTCGCCTGTTCCCGCAACCTGTTCTGGGGCCGCGTCAGGGGAGGCCGCTCGCGCGGCGCGGGCCGCCCGCCGCGCGAGCCATTGCGCCACCCAGTCCGGCGGGTCGTCACCGGTCGTGAGCGCAGCCGGCGTGTCGCAGGCGAGGAACAGCAGGCCGAGAGCGTGTTTGCAGGGGAACTTGCGACTCGGGCAGGTGCAGGAGGAGGCGAACTCGGCCCCGGCCAGCACCACCACCCGGTACGGCGTGGCCCCACTTCCGCGGCACNCCCCCCACAGCGTCTCGCCGGTCATGCCCAGGTCCGACCAGCTTCCTGGGGTGCCGAGCCGTTCACCCGACCGGCCGGAAGCATGATCGGGTGCCAGCGCGTGGATGGTTCCGCGGGTCAGGGCCGAGACGGCTGTCAGCGACATGCCATGGAGTGTGGCCCCAGCCTCCGACAGTTTCCTTTGGCACGGACTCGCGGACGAGGGGCCTCGATCGGCCCGGGGCGCTGGCCGGCGGCGGTGACCTGCATCCTTCGGGGACTACGGCACATGGTTCAACCGGAGGCGGGTTCGAATTCTCACACTGCACCCGAGCCACTCCACCTGGTGGGACGTCACCTGGTGGGACGTCGAGGGGCGGCGGGTGGGGACCGCAGAGGATTCTCCAGTTGGTCCACAGGTGTTTTTCAGGTTCAACATCGACCGAGGTCAGCCACTTTTCAGCCTTTTCGCCCAACGTTGCCACATGACGTGGATGCCTCCTCCGGCGCCCGAGCCGCGCGCTCGCCTCGGGCTGAAACCCAGGCGGCCGCGCGTCACGGCGTGGTCGCGCGATCTGCTGTCCGAGGATCGGCTCCCCGAGCTGGCGGTGCGCCTCGGGCTCACCGCGGTCGGCGTCGCCGTCATCGCCCTGTGGTGGGTGGACACGCCTTCGTCCCGGGTGCAGACGGCGGCGGCCACAATGACCGCGCTCGGCCGGGTGGCCGGCCTGCTGGCCGCCTATCTCGTGTTGGTGGAGCTGATGTTGATGGCCAGGGTGCCGGCGCTCGAGCGGGCGATCGGCTTCGACCGGCTCGCGTCCTGGCATCGAGGTCTGGGCACGAACATCGTGCTCCTCATCGGTGGGCACGTCCTGCTGACGGTGTGGGGCTACGGGCTGAGCGCGCACGAGCAGCCGCTGTCCGAACTCGTCACGGTGATCACGCGGTACCCGGACGAGTGGGAGGCGACCATCGGCGCACTGCTGTTCGTCGCCGTGGGGATCAGCAGCGCCCGGTCGTTGCGCGCCCGGATCTCGTATGAGGCGTGGTACGCGGTCCACCTGACGGTCTACGCGGCAGTCGCGCTCACCTTCTTCCATCAGATCGCCAGCGGCGAGGACTTCGTCGGCCATCCCCGGAACAGGCTGCTGTGGACGGCCCTCTACCTGGCCGTGGCGGCCTGCCTCGTGGTCTGGCGGATCGTCCTGCCGGTGCGGGCCGTCCTGCGACACCGGATGACCGTCGACCGGGTGGTGGTGGAGGCAGCCGGGGTCGTGTCCGTCTGGATTCGGGGGCGGCGGCTGGACCAGCTCGGCGCCCTTCCCGGGCAGTTCCTGCTGTGGCGGTTCCTCGCCCGCGGGCAGTGGGCGTCCGCCCACGCCTACTCGTTGTCGATGCCCCCGCATCCGGACCTGCTGCGGATCACCGTGAAGGATCTCGGCGACCAGTCCAGGGACCTCGCCCGGCTCCGGCCCGGAACCCGCGTGCTCGCGGAAGGGCCGTTCGGGCACTTCACCGCCGCCCACGCCCACGCCCGCAAGGCGCTGCTGATCGGCGGCGGCAGCGGCATCGGGCCCGTCCGGGCGGTGGCCGAGGACCTCGTCAACCGGGGCCGGGACGTCATCGTCCTGCAGCGGGCGAGCCGGCCGGACGATCTGCCGCTCGGCGGCGAGCTGTCGCTTCTCGCCGCGCACGGGCGCCTCGTGTTCCACCAGGTCGTCGGCAGCCGGCGGGAACTCGGCTACGACCCGCTCGCAGCCGGCGTCATCGCCGTCTCCGTACCGGACGTCGCGCAGCGTGACGTCTTTGTCTGTGGACCCCCCGGGATGACGGCGGTTGTCGCACGCGGGTTGCGTGATCTCGGCGTCCCGACGGGTCAGATCCACACGGAGGAGTACAGCCTGCGATGAACGACATCGGCAGTCGCCGCTACCGGGGTCCACTCGGCTTCGCCGCCCTGGCGAGCGCGGTCGTCCTCGTCGTCGGCGTCAAGACGATTTCCGGCGACGGGTCCGCACCGAGCTCCGCGCTGGCGTCCGCGCCGCCGGGCCGGGCCACGGCAGCCGACGCGGCCCCCTCGACCTCACCCGATGCCGCCCCGTCCGCCGCGTCCGACCCATCCGCCGCGCCCGACCCATCCGTCTCGTCCAGCTCCGGTGGTGTGTCTGGTTCCGGTGGTGCATCCGGTTCCGGGGGGTCGTCCGGCTCCGACGGTTCGACAAGCCCATCGCCTGCGGCCGGCTCCGGCGGCTCCAGCGCCCGACAGACCGTGCGAGGGGATGCGATCGACACCAGGTTCGGGCCGGTACAGGTCGACGTCGTCCTGGCCGGCAGCACGATCGTCGACGTGGTGCCGGTGGTGGTGCCGGATCAGGATCCACGTGACCGCCAGATCAACGAGTACGCCGTGCCGCTCCTGCGGCAGGAGGTCCTCGATGCGCAGAGCGCGAAGATCGATTCTGTCTCCGGCGCGTCGTTCACCAGCTACGGGTATGCGTGGTCCGTCCAGTCGGTACTGGACAAGCTCGGTGCCTAGCCCGACGAGCGCGCCGAGGCCAGCCGGCCGGACCGGCCGGGTTCACCCCGAGCCGGTGATGGGCACGGTCGTCAGCATCGACGTGCGAACCCCGTTGCCGCCGTCGGCTCTCGACGCGGCGATCGAGACGGCCGTCGCCGTCCTGCATCAGGCGGACGAGGACTTCAGTACGTTCCGGCGGGAGTCCTGGGTGTCGCGGCTGCGGCGGGGCGAGGTCGACCTCGTCGACTGCCCGCAGCACGTGCGCGAGGTGTATCGGCTGGCCGGGCGCTGCCGGGACGCCACCGGCGGCTGGTTCGACCCGGCCTGGCGGCAGGACGGCACTCTCGACCCCACCGGGCTGGTGAAAGGCTGGGCCGCCGATGCGGCCTCCGCCGCTCTGCTCGAGGCCGGCGCCCCGGACCACTGCGTCAACNCGGCCGGNGACCTGCGGATCCGCGGCGCGGCCGGATCGTCAGCCGAGGGATCGTCAGCTGAGGGATCGGGGTCCGGTAAGCCCTGGCGGATCGGCATCGTCGACCCGTTCGATCGGGGCGGNCTGGTCGCAATCGTCGAAGGCACCGATCTCGCCGTGGCCACGTCCGGTATCGCGGAGCGCGGCAGCCACGTCGTCGACCCGTCGACCGGCGCACCCGCGAGCGGTCTGGCCTCCGCGACGGTCGTCGGGCCCGACCTGACCTTGGCGGACGCCTACGCGACCGCGGCGCTCGCCGCCGGGTCGGAGGCGGGCGGCCTGCTCGCCGAGCTCACTCGGGCGGGTTGGGCGTGGCTTACCGTCACGACAACCGGCCGGATCCGCGCCTGCAAGGCCTTTCCCGGCCAACTGGCCGCCCTGAGACAGGAGCCGGGAACGCCGGCACTGTAGCGGGTGGATTCCCTCGGGACGGGCGTGCCCCGCTCGGTCCCGAGGCGTCCGATGTACGGCCTGGCCGCGGCCGACCCGGGCGGCGCGTCCGGGACACCTGGATGCGCTGGCCGAACAAGCGCTGAAGGGAGCGCTGCCTGCCACGATCAGTAGGCAGTACCGGCTTGCGGACGGTACCCAGGCATGTGTCGATCTCCTGCGCGAGCACACCCGCGGAAAGGTGGTCGTCCTCTGCGGCGACGGGATCTAAGTCCCCGAGCCGGGCGACGCCAGCGTCAGGCCGGACGCGCTCACGGCTTCGATGAACAGCTTGTCGTAGCTGAGCACGACGTCCAGGGAGTCTCTGAGCTCGAGTGCTGTCGCCAGGTGGATCGCGTCGAGGGTCCGCAACCGGGCTGGAGGTATGCGGGCCGCGTCGGCGAGCAGCGGTGGCGTGATCTGCATGAGATCCACATCGCTGGAAAGGAAGGACTCCGCCAGGTCGAGCATGGCTGGGTTCACCAGTCTGAGGAGCCGGGTCAGTTCGACTGCCAGCAGGGCCGAGGAGACGAGGCGCAGTGGCGGCTCCTGCTCGACGAGCCACTGACGAAGGTCACCTGACTCCTTCTCGGCGATGAACATCTTCGCCAGGGCGGAGGTGTCGAGATAGATCCGCGTCGGCATCAACCTTCGCCGCGCAGGTCGGCGAGCCATTCGTCGGTGGAACGACCGGTCGGATTGGCCGCCGGCTCCGGTAGATGCGCAAGGTTGAAAGGACCGGTGGCCTGGCGGATCAGGCCGGCGGCGACAAGCTGCTCGTAGCGGTCGTCCTCCGCCGGAACGATCCTCGCGACGATTCTGCCTCGGTCGGTCACCTCGACCGTCGCACCCGCGCGGACCAGCGCGAGGACCCTGGCGGTCCGCTGGGAGAGCTCGCGCATCCCCACCCGAGGCTGACCGTCGTCTGCCGACGCTGTCATGCGCTCCACGTTACTACATGAGCAGCGTTGTATCTCTGCGATCTCATGTCTGCCCGCCAGCCGTGTCAGCGTGCCGAGTGATGATCGTCTATGCGTTGCAGGAGACGGATCAGTTCCGCACGTTCGGTCGGGGTCAGCGGGGCGAGCAGTTCGTCCTGGGTCTGGTCGACGAGCCGGTCCAGGGTGCGCAGCCGGGAGCGTCCGGCCGGGGTCAGCGTGACGATGTTGCGGCGCTGGTCGGTGGGGTCGGGGGCGCGTTCCACGTACGCGGCCTCGGTCAGGCCGCCCAGCACGGCCACCATGTCGCTGCGGTGGATGCCGGTGCGCTCGCTGAGTGCGGACTGACTCGCCGGACCGCCGTCGCGGAGCGTGACAAGCGTCGCGTACTGCCACCGCGTCGCCCCCGCCGCGGTGAGGCGGGCGTGCGAGATCCGGTCCGCGTGCACCGCGCCGCGGCCGAGGAGCCGGGTAGCCAGCGACCGTAGGCGCGCGGGGACGGCAGAGGGGTCGGTCGGCCCGTGGTGGCCGCGTTCCGGCATGGACCGCATCGTAGCGCCTTGCGTTTGTCGCACCAACGATTTACGTTAGTGTTCCGAACGTTAGGAGGACTAACGATGAGGATCGAACCCTTCCGCGTCGACGTGCCGCAGGCCGACCTCGACGACCTGCACGCACGCCTCGACCGCACCCGCTGGCCCGACGAGTTGCCCGGCGCCGGAGACGAGTTCGGCGTGCCGCTGGCCAGGGTCAGGGAGCTGGCCGACCACTGGCGCCGCCGTTACGACTGGCGGGCGGCGGAGGCCGAGCTGAACAGCCATCCGCAGTTCATCACCGAGATCGACGGCCAGCGGATCCACTTCCTCCACGTGCGCTGCCCGCGGCCGGACGCGCTCCCGCTGGTGCTGACCCACGGCTGGCCGGGATCGGTGGTGGAGTTTCTTGACGTGATCGGGCCGCTCTCGGCCGAGTTCCACCTGGTCGTCCCGTCGATCCCGGGCTGGGGCTTCTCCGGCCCGACGCGCGAGCGCGGCTGGGATGTCGACCGCGTGGCACGTGCCTGGGCGGAGCTGATGCGCGGCCTGGGCTACCGGCGGTACGGCGCCCATGGTGGTGACTGGGGGACATCGGTGTCCCGGGCGCTGTCGCAGCACGACGCCGAACACGTCGTCGGGATCCACCTCAACTATCTCCCGACCCCACCGTTGCCCGGCGACCCGGACCGCGCCCGGCTGGCCCAGGGAGACCAGGAGCGNCTCGCCCAGACCGAGGCCTACCTGCGCGACCAGCCGGCGGTTCGGAAGATCAACGGCACCCGGCCGCAGACCCCGGCGTACGCCCTCAACGACTCGCCGGTCGGGCTGCTCGCCTGGCTGCTCGACCCGATGACGATGTGGGCGGCCCCGGACTTCTCGATCAGCCCCGACCGGGTGCTCACGAACGTGACGCTCTTCTGGCTGACTGGCACCGCCGGCTCGGCACCGCGCCTGCACCGGGAGACCGGCGGGCCGCCATCGTGGCGGACCGTCCAACCGGTGGGCGTCCTCGTCCTGCCCGAGGACATCACCCGCCCGATCCGTCCGTACGCCGAGCGGCGGATGCCGATCGCCCGGTGGACGGAGGCCGACCGTGGCGGGCACTTCCCGGGGCTTGAGGTACCCGAGCTGCTCGCCGCCGACATCCGTGCCTTTTTCCAGAGCCTGTGAGGCCGACAGCCCCGGCGTGCGATTGCCCGTCTGACGACGCGAGGGCTNCCTCATGCTCGCTGGTCGGGTCTCCGCTTCAACCAGCGGAACAGCGACAGGCCCGTCAGGAACAGGACGAGGACGGCGGGACCGACGTGCACGGTGATGAACCCAATGTAGTGAGGGCCGCCCCAGGCTCGTCGGTAGGTCTCGGGACGGCCGGGGTGCTCGGTGGCGAGGATGTATCCGGCCCGTGCGACGAGGAAGGCACCGGCCGCCAGGAGGAGAAGGCGAGCCGCCGCGCGCCGTAGTCGGGCGCCCCAGCCACCGGCCGGCGGTGGCGCGGGCCGGCGTGCCACGATCAGGCCCAGCGTGATCAGGCCCGCCGCGACCAGCGCCGCTACGAGCAGGCCCGTCACGCCGGTTCGTGATCGCGGCGCCGGAGACGCCGCCTGGTCGCGGAGCCGGTCACCAGCGCTGTCGGTGCCAGAACCGCCACCAGCGCCAACGCCCGGAGCGGGGTGGTCGGAGCCCAGAGGATGTTGTCGGTCAGCCCTGCCCGCGAAGCCATGGCTTCGACGGCGGCCGTCGCGAGTACCGATCCCGCGATCTGGGCGACGCGTGGCCTGGCCCGGAGGCGGAGCCCGACGGCGTGGCGCAGGACGTCGACGATGGCGGCCAAGGTAAGTGGAGTCTCCTGGAGGAGCGCGGCGAACTCGTCGCCGTAGCGCGCCCGCCACGGCTTGGGATACAGGGCGAGAAGGAGACGCCTCATGCCTGGGCCAGCCGTGACTGCCCGGTCTGGATGACCCGGGACCAGGTCGCCAACTGGGCGGCCAGTGCCGCTCTCCCCGCCGCCGTGATCTCGTAGGGGCGGCGGCGATCGTCGCTGGGCAGTGCGGCGATCAGGCCGCGCTCCACCAGCTTGGTCAGTGAGCCGTACAGGGTGCCGGGACCGAGCCGGACCCCGGTCTGCTCCAACACATCCGCGGTGATCGCGTAACCGTGTTTGGCGCCGTCGCTCAGTGACAGCAGGACCAGAACTCCCGGCTCGCCGAAGCGTGCCAAGCCCTCATCTCGTTGGAATCTCGCCATGCGATGCATCGTATGGCGTAGTAGTGGGGGGCGGCAAAGCGCGAAGCGGCCCTGAACTCTCGGACTCGCGGCGACCGCGATGTCACTGCTCGGACGCCGGCGATCGCGAGACGAGGGGCGACGACGCCCACCGTGCGGTGGCCCGACCGGCGATGCAACGGTTGCGCTGGTCTCCCCGTCGGGGACGGACCCGTGCCCGCGCTCCAGGCCACGCTGGCACCCCGGATGGGCTCCCATTCGGGGCGTGGCCGAGGCGGCGGGAGTGGACCACTGACCGTCACCGGCCACGCGGAACCCGTCAAGGTAGTGAAGCGGACTGGTCAGGGTTCGGAGTTGCCCAACACGTCAACTCGCGGCCTGACCCACGTGGCCTGGCGGTCAGATCNGGTCGGCCACCGTGCGCGCCAGGCCCTCGAGTGGCCCGCGGTTTTCCGCCGGGTCATTGCTACGCACCAGGTCGATGGATACCCAGAAGTCGGCCTTCTTGACGAAGACCGCGTAGTCCTCGATATAAGCCTCGTCGCCGATGCCCGACAACGGTCGGAGCTCGTGGCCGATGCCGCGCTCGGNGGTGAGATAGTCCTTTGCCGTTTCCCCGACGAAGACTTCCACCTGGGTAGTCGGACCGCTGGGTGGCGCTGAATAGGTGCACTTCTCCGCTACCGACACGGGGCTGTTGAGCGACGTGCCGGCAAGGTGCTCGGCCTCCTGTCTGGACACGATCGCGCAGGGGTTCACTGCCGCGCTGGCCGCCGGCGTCGCTGGTGTCCCACTCTTCGATGCCCCGGTGGCCGCCGCGCCCTGGTGTCCGGCTGCGGGCGAAGGCGCAGTGTCCCCACTCGAGGGCGCAGCAGCCCCATTCGAGGGGCCGCATCCGGACAAGCCGAGCGCCANGAGGACCGCGAGCGCTGGCAGTGTTCCGCGGGCGGCGACGTGAATCCGATTCATCACAGGACGAGCCATCCGAATCCCCCACTTGTCGGCGCCCGCCGACGCACCCCCACGCCGGACAGACACGGTGAACTTACTCCTGGCCTGTCCGTGGCGAGGACGACCAGCACAGGCCCGGTAGCCGGGCCAGGGTGGCCCGGCTGTGGGAGCGCGGTCCGGCCCCGCACGAACCTCCTCCCGCGTCGGCGTCAGGTCGAGGATCGGCCGGTGACCCAGCGGACCGGGCGGCTCGGGTCGGGGTCGTAGCGGCAGGTGGTGCCGGTGCGCACGGTGTCGCGCAGCAGCCTGGCGACCGCGGGGTCGATCCGGTCGATCCGGTCGACGGCCGCGACGATGGCCTTGCGAACGGCGACGCGGGCGCGTTCCCGGGTGGAGCCGGCACGGCGGCGGCGTCCGCCGAGCCCGGTCGCGGCGGCCAGTTCGTCGAGCAGGGCCTGCCGTTCGAGGCGCGCCCGCTCCAGCCGTACGGGGTCGGCCCAGGCATCCGCCTCGGCCAGGTCGGCGTCGATCTCGGACAACCGGCGCCGGTACGCCGCGAGAGCCTGGGCGTCGAGAAGCTCGCCGGCGTCCGAATCCCCGACGCCGGCGCCGGCATGACCCGCGACCGCGTCGGAGAGGACGAGCGCGCTGATGTCCTGGCCGGGCCGCTCGACGAGATGGCGCAGGTAGTGCAACCCCTTGACGCCCGGAATCGCGACGGCCGTGTCGCGCGGGCCGACGGTCCAGACGTCCGCGGGGCCCGGCTGGAGATGGATCACCAGAACCGGGGCGGCGGGCGTCGTGGTGCTGGGCGTCGTGGTGCTGGGCGTCGTGGTGCTGGGCGTCGTGGTGCTGGGCGTTGGGGGGCTGGGCGTCGTGGGGCCGGGCGTCGTGGGGCCGGATGTCGTGGTACCGGGCTCGCGCGGGCTGCCGACGTCCCTGTCGCCGGCAGCGGGACCGGACTCCACCAGGCGGCCGGCCCACCAGGCGGCGCCGACGCGCCGGTAGGCCGTCAGGGCGCTGTGCCGCCAACGGGCGGCGTCGGCTCGGCCCAGCCGGCGACAGGCCTGGTGGAGATAGTCGTCGACGACGCCGTGGAAAGTCACCGCCCCGGCGTTGAGGACACCCCGGCCGGCGTACGGCTCCAGCAGCGCGACACCCTCATCGCAAAGATCGTCCAGTCGCAGTGCCGCGGCGACCTGCACCAGGCACCCGACGGTGAGCAGGAAGTCGACGTCACGGGCGACCGTGTGCAGGCCGGGTCCGGCCAGCTGTAGGGCCAGCCGCTCGGCGCGATCGGGCTCGCCGGCTTCCAGCCAGAACACGGCCGCCTCGGCGGTCACCGACGGGATGCCCTCGGCGGTCCCGAACGCCTCGAATCCCGCGGCCTCCTGCCGCAACGCCTCCCGGTCGCCGGCCTGCAGGGCACGGTCGGCGGCGAGGCTGTGCAGCACCGCCTCCCGGTCCGGCTCGGCGAGCGCGGCGCCGAGCTCGCGAGTCCGGGCGATGAGATCGTCGGCGCGGGCCAGGTCGGCGGTGGCCAGGGCGTGCATGGCTCGGCGGGACACGGCGAAGAACGCATCGCGCGGCGAGGCTGAGTCCGCCGCCAGGAGCTCCAGGGCCCGCAGCTGCCGCTGGACCGCGATTACGTCCAGCGCCTCCCAGGCCGCGGTCAGCCGCCACAGGTGCGCCGAGAGCCGCACCCCCGGGTCCGCCTGGTGCGCGGCGGCGTCCTCCAGCCTGGCCGCGAGCCTGGTCCGCTCCCGGTAGTCGTCGGGCCCCCACCGCGCCGACAGCGCCGCGTCGAGCGCATCGGCGAGCAGGGCCGGGTCCCCGATGTCGGTGGCGAGCCGTTCGGCCTGTCGGGCGAAGCCGCCGGCCCGGCCGGCATCGCCGCCGTAGACCCAGGCACGGGCGAGCGCCGCGGCCAGCCGGCAGCGGGTCGAGGGCGCGACGGCCACCGCATACGCCTCGTGCAGCAGCGCCGGCACCTGCCCCGGATGACTGCCGAACCGCTGCGTGGACGGCAGCCCCAGCGCCGCCGCGGCCATGGCCTCGACGTCACCCGCCGCGCGCGCCGCCGCGGCCATGGCCTCGACGTCACCCGCCGCGCGCGCCGCCGCGAACGCCTCGACGTAGGACGCCCGCCTCGCGTCGACGTGATCCTCGCTGCGGGCAGCGGCGGCGTCCGCCGGGGACGGCACCTCGGCCGTGGACGCGGCGGCAGACTCCGTCCGCGCCCCGTCCACGGCCGGGCTGTTCACGGCTGAGAGTGTATGGCGGCTGATCCGCCGCCGGGACCTCGTCCGCCGCCGGGTGAGGATCGAGGCATGCCGTCAGGGCCGGGCCAGGCGCACCTGGGCCGCATGCCGGGCCACCAGCGCGCTGTCCCAGTCCCCGGTGCAGTAGACCGTGAGGGCGCAGACCGCGCCGTCGGTGACGTCGGCTCGGATCAGTTCACGGCAGTACCACGTCTCCGCGCCCTGCTCCCATTCCTCCTCGACCTCGAGGAGGAAGCCGCCGCCGGTCACGTCGAACCGGGATCGCGGCACCCGGCCGGACACCGGATGCCCGGCCTTGCGCAGCGCGACCGACTCCTCAAGGCCGACGGCCTGCAGCCGCCACAGCGGCACGTTCAGATCACAGAACACGTCCGGCGTGAACAGGCCGTCCGGCGGGGTGTTCGTCTCCAGGAAGACCACGAGCTTCTCCGCCAGCTCCCGGGCCGTCGCCTCGTCGAGAGTCATCGCCTACTCACCGCTCTCGGACTGTGCCTGCATGTTCGCGGACACGACGGCNATCGTCGCCCGCATCTCGGCCGACGGGCTGAACTCGACCACCTGCGTGCCGGCCGTCACCTCCGGGGTGTGACCGGGCGGGGCATAGTAGGCGTCGCCCGCCACGTAGGTCTCCTCCCGGTCGGCGTAACGCAGCACGAACCGGCCGGACAGCACGAGTCCCCAGTGCTGGCACTGGCAGCGGTCGTCGGGCAGGCCCCGGAACACCGGCGCCCCGTCCGCATCCGCCTCGAACGTCTCGAATCCAACCGTGAAACCGTCAAGGTCGACGTATCGACCCTTGATGACGGGCGAGTCCACCAGCAGCGGGGCTTCGTCCTTACAGGTGCGCGGCATGACCTACCTCCCATGTTCGTCGACGCCGTCACCTGCTCCGGCGTGAAACCCGGCGTCACATCGTGACCCGCGACCGCACGACCCGGCCGCACCCGGCCCACCGTGCGGCCCGCAGCGCGGCCCGCCGTGCCCGCAACTGGTCGACGGGCCGCAACCGGAACCCGGGCTGGTCGGTACAGGCCGCGCGGGTCGGCCGGCGGAACCGGCGCGTCCCCCGGCATCACGGCGACCAGGCCGTCGAACAGCGCTCCCGGGACCGGAGAAACCCCGCTGCAAACCCCGCCGCGGGCAACACCGAGCGCACGGCTCAGCCCGCGTCCGACGCCTACCGCGCCGGCCACGATCCGGGTGATCTCCTCGCGGGTCGCGTACCAGTGGCAGTGGCCCAACGCTTCCGGGAACGGTGGGTCGGTCGCCCACCCGTACGACGGCCCGACGCCGAACCTGGTGGGAATCGCCGCGATCGGTCATCGTCAGAACGGTCGGCCCGCCGGCTACGACCGGATCGCCTTCACCTTCCGCGGGGCGTCGTTCCCCACCTACGAGTTCCGCTGGGTGGCCAGGAGCGAGCTCACCCAGGCGGACGGTCGGGTGGTGCCGATAGCCGGTGACGACGTCCTGCGAATCCTGTTCCTGCGCGCGAGCATCGACCTCACCGCGCCGCGGCGTGCTTCCGTCGCCGGCCTGGCCGATGTCGTCGAGTACGCGGTGGCCGACACCGAGACGCCCAACTTCTCGGTGGGGGTCGGCGTGCATCGGGAGATCTCGGGAGATCTACGAGTCGAATCCGCAGACCGGCGTGCGGGTGACGGAGATCCACGCGATGGTCCGCGGCCAGGAGCAGTGGGTCGTCGCCTTCGACGTGGGCCCGAACTGAGAAGCCGCTCCCGGCCCGAAGTCCGCGCGGCGGGCGGCGATCCGGCCAGTCGGTGTAGCATGGTGGAACTTGGAGCTTCCATGGTGGACGGGGTCGGAGATGGCGCTGAACATCAAGAACGAGGAGGCGCAGCGGCTCAGCCGCGAGTTGGCCGAGTTGACAGGGGAGACCATCACAACGGCCGTGACCGTGGCCATCCGTGAACGTCTGGACCGGATTCGTGCTGATCGCGAGTCGGGTGAACGGCGAGCCGCCCGCATCGTGGACCTTGGCCGCCAGATAGCGTCGGCGGTTTCCGCCTCTACTATGAGCATCGACGACCTCTATGATGATTATGGTTTGCCGGCATGATCGTGGACTCTTCCGCACTCGTCGCCATCATCCGAGCGGAGCCCGAGGCGCCTCGTTATGCCGCTGCCCTGGCCAACGCGGCCAGCCCGGCGATGTCAGCCGTGAATTACGTGGAGGCCGCGGTCGTCGTCGATTCGGTCCGTGACCCGGTCGCCAGTCGGCGGTTTGACGAACTCGTCAGGGTGGCTGACATAGAGGTGGTCGCGGTCACCGCGGAGCACGCGGCTCTGGCCAGGCAGGCGTACCGGGACTTTGGCCGGGGGAGCGGTAGCCCTGCCCGGCTGAACTTCGGTGACTGCTTTGCGTATGCGCTCACGGCCGCGCGGCGGGAGCCGCTGCTGTTCAAGGGCCTGGACTTCATCCACACCGACCTGGTGGCGGCCGACCTTCCCAACCGATAGCAGCGGTTGTGCGGTGAGGCTTCCCCTGAACCAGATCGACTGTGCTCCGGCATGCCGGCGGGAGCCGGCTGGCCTCGGTGCCGTGCCACCGCGGGAGCCGGCACCGCCCCGTCGTGGGACATTCGCTCGGTCCGGGCTACGGTGACGTGGTGGGACTGCATCTGAGCATGGACAGGTTCCCGGTGTCGGATACCACCGCTTTCGCGCGCGCGCAGATCGAGATACTGGCCCGCTCCGGCTGGAACACCTGCGAGTCCGTACGCGAGGGCACCGAAAGAGCCGGTCTTCCGGTGCCCTCGGCGGAATACCTGCGGGACGCTTTCACCCCGGACCAGTGGGATCGGGCACGCCGCGCGACGGTCGCGCTGTCCACTCATTTTGCCGACGCCCGGTTCGCCGACGCGGCCGTCTACGGCATCCTGCTGGTGCCCGATCCCGGCCGGCTCGACACCCGCGGCGGGCTCGACCCGGCTGTCCGCCGGGATCAGACCGGCTCGGACGCCGGCGATGTCGTGGACCGTGCTCTGCCGGCGGGCGAGGTGGCCGTCGAACCCGGGGTCCCGTGGACGATGGTCGCCACGATCACCGGCGCCGCAGGCATCCACCTCGGCAGCTACAACGACATCGTGAACGGCCCGGAGGCGGCGTACACCGTGGCGGGCGTCGACACCCGCCGTCTCATGGTCCGGCAGATCTGGGGGGCCCGGGTGTTGCAGAGCGGCGCCCAGCTGCCCGACTGCGAACAGGCAGGACACTGGACCTTCACGCTTCTGCCCGGCGAGCCGATGGTCAAGGGCCGCGCCGTGTCGGGGACCGTCCTGTACAACCGGGTCCGCTTCCGGCTGGGCAGCCCGAGCCGGGGTATCGCGGTGGTCCGGGCGTGCCCGGCACTGGTAATCAGTTGATCGCCGTGCGCACCGGCCCGCCACGGCGCCGCTGTGGGTTGTACTCGCGGCGGCGCCTGCCAGTGGGAGGCCCGGCCGCCTGACGGCTCACCGGCAGCGATGGACGTGCCTACCCACCCACGCACCGGCCGAATGCCGTGCCGGGCGTTAACCGCCCACGCCTCCAGCCCGGGCCCTCCTCACCCTGGCCGAGCGAGTCAGGGCGTCGGCGCGGGCGCGGGGACCGGCGGGCCGCAGTCAGACCGGCCGCGGTCTGTTCCAACACATTCGTGGCGATCGCGTAACCGTGTTTGGTGCCGTTGCTCAGTGACAGCAGGAGAAGCTGCCCTGAACTCTCGGACTCGCGGCGACCGCGATGTCACTGCTCGGACGCCGGCGATCGCGAGACGAGGGGCGAGGGACGACGACGCGGACGAGCTGCTGGCGAATGACCTGCTGGCCACCGACCATCGGTGGCCGAGCCGCCGTCGCCGGACCGCCTGGACCACGTTCGCCACCCGGGGCGACCCTGGCTGGCCGGCCCACGATTCCGCCCGACGCCTCACCAAGGTCTTCGACACCGCCTCGCTCGTCACCGCCTACCCGGAGGAGCGATCCCGGCTGATCTGGCAGGACCACTCCTTTCCGCCCCTCCTCCTGCGCGTGATGTGAGGACTGTCCGGCGGGCGCGACAGTCCTGACCGCGATCGGGCTCGCCCACGGCGATGGCAGAGCCGCCGATTACCCACCGCCGCCCCTGATCCCTCCTGCCCGGCAGACATCGTGGACGAGCCACACCGAGATGACATACCGCGGTAGTTGCTACCCCGGTATTCTGGAGCGGTGAAGGTCGACAAGATGAGCGTCTCGTTCGACGGCGAACTGGGCGACGCGGTTCGGGACGCCGCCCGGCGCGCTGGCGTCGGGCTGTCGGCCTGGCTCGCGGGCGCCGCTGCCGCGAAGCTTCGAGCCGATGCCCTCGCCGAGTTCCTTGACTCGTGGGAGACGGCAAACCCGGCGTTGACGCCGGAGGAACTGGCGCGGGCTGAGCGCGAGCTGGGCCTGCGCGCGGATCAGTCGGCGGCGTGAGCGCGCTCGTTCTCGACGCGGGCGCGCTTCTGGCTGTCGAGCGCGGCGATCGGGAGATGGTCGCCCGACTCCGGGTTGCGCAGCAGNGGGGCATCGGGCTACGGAGCAACGCCGTCGTCGTTGCCCAGGTCTGGCGGGATCACGCCGGGCGGCAGGCCGCGCTGACCCGCCTGCTACGCGCGGTGGAGGTGTGCACCGTTGACGACCGGACCGGCCGCGATGCCGGTGTGCTACTTGGCCGCACCGGTACCTCCGATGTGGTTGACGCGATGGTCGCCCTGCTCGTCCGCCCAGGCGACCGCATCCTGACCAGCGACCCCAAGGACATTACCCGGCTCGTTCAGGCGGGCGGCGTACCAGCCGTGGTGGTGCGCTGCTGACAACCCACCAGCCGGCTTCCCGCGGCGGACGATCCGCTGACGAACGATGCGGGTGCAGTCGCTCTGCCGGTTGATCCTGGNCTCCTACGACGGCGACGTGGCGGCGGTCCGGACNAGCGCGGCGGACGGCCGTGTGCTTGTTGAAATAGGTCGCGGCACTGCCGGGTTCCGGCGCGCAGAAGGCGAAGATCTTCGTTGCACTGCTGGCCGGCAACTCGGTGTCGATCCTCCGGGCTGGGGGAGGCCGCCACTGCGTTCGATGAGGCTGGGAGCTACCTCTCGGTGGCCGACATCGTCGATCAGCACTATCGCGACAAGGTCCGCGGCGACAAAAAGCAGAGGAAGGCCGCCGGTGAGGCCGGAGCCGCATGAGCTGCGGTTCCGTACGACCGGCAGTGACGACCGCAGCGCTCGTCTTTGATCAGGTGTGCTGATCACTTCGGCGGCAACCATATCTCCAAGCGAAGCCGGGCGATGAGAGAAACGCGGGAGACGGCCGGCCATCACGTAGAATTCGCACCAAAGGTGGTCGGCTGACAACACGATGGATGGGTTCGATGATGCCTTCCGAGTGGGAAAATGCCCCTTCCGATTCAGGCCACGGACCCGTGCAGCCGTGGTCACCAGTCGGCTCACCGGGGAACGCCCATCCCGGTCGTGACGTGGTGCTGCGTTCCCCGGCCGGACGTTCCCCGGCCGGACGTTCCCCGGCCGTCGTGGGCCAGGCGCGGACGTCGACCACTTTCCGTGCGGAGGAGCTGCCCTTCTCGTCGGGCGCGAAGCTGCGCGACGAGTGCTGGAGTGAGCTCGATGGCGCGGTGAAGGCCCGCATGGAGGCCCGGACCGGACCGATCTACGCCTGGTGGGCGATCGTGCAGGGCGACGACCAGCGGGTCAAGGGCGTNGCCTTCGGGCCCAGGGGACTCTGNCTCGCCGAACCGGCGATCCGTACGGATCATTCGCCGACCTACCGGCTCAGCTCGTACCTGCTGCGCGAGGGGTCTCTGCGGCGCAAGGCGATCGAGCACCGGCCACCGCCCGGCCCCGGCCGCAGCCGCCCGACTGTCGGCACCACGCCGGGGTTGGAGAATCGCTACCTGCCACCGCCGGATTCCCGCGCGGCGCTGCCGATCAAGATCGGTGCGCCGGCGCGGCGGGCCTTCGGCTACCTTCCCGCGTATGCGCAACACCTGCTGCAGGAGCCCTTCCTGGACGGGCAGGAGATTCTGNGGACCGAGTGGCACTACGAGGGATACGACAACAACGGCTGGCCTTCCGAGCTCGCCAACTACACCTTCGTCCTGGCCGGTCCAGCCCAGGTGACCGTCGCGGCCGGAAGCATGATCGTGCCGGCGGGTCACACGGCCGCGACGGCGCACTGGTCACTGGCCTGCTACCGCGGCGACGTCGTCCAGCGGATCGGACGATGACCCCGCTCGGACGACTGATTCGCGATCTCGGTGACAACAATGCCTACGACATACTCGGGGTGACCAGCACCGCCAGTCAGGCGGAAATCCACCGGCAGTACCGGGCCCGCGCCCGGGAAAACCATCCCGATAATCCGGACAGCAGAGACCGGGATTCGGATCGCCGGATGCGGCTCATCACCCTCGCCTACGAGATCCTGAAAAGATGGCGGGACGGCTATGACGCCCACCTGCGGTCGGTTTCGGCCGCCTCGGTGGCCGGGTCGGCCGGCGGCCCCCGAAAATCTCGCGCGGCATCGACCAGCCAGAACGCCAGGAACCCACGCCGGACCAGCCTGTGGGATCAGCCCTCACCGCAAGGTCCGCCACCTCCGCCACCTCCGCCACCTCCTCCACCACCGCCTCCGCCTCCGCCGCCACCTCCNCCGCCACCTCCTCCACCACCGCCTCCGCCTCCGCCGCCACCTCCGCCACCTTCGTGGCCGACCGGAGGGTCTTACCCGGGTGCCTACCAGTGGCCGACGAACCGGTACTATCCAACCGGTCACTACGAGTGGCGGAATTATCCGCCCCGGGGGCGCCCTTCGCCTTTTCCCGGCCAGCCGCGAGTGTTTCCCAATTCCGCGATGTCGCCGCCATCGCTGCTGGCAACCGAAATTTACGAGATCATGGTCTTCTTTGCGGTAATCCTGATGCCGCCGGCCGGACTGCTCGCCGTCTGGTATGGCAGAAGATGGAGGAGGGATCTCGCGCGGAACGATCTCCAGGCTGCTCGCCGAGCATGGCAATGGAGCCGGATCTGGGTCGTGATCGGAGTCGTGGTCGGCCTGCTCTGCGCGATGATCATAGTTGGGGCACTTTCCGACCCCTCGTCGTCATAGGCGACTCGGGACGGGCGTCAACCTCCGCCTCGACGGGGGATTGATCCCTACCGTCAACCGCCCGCTCCGGTCAGCTCGCACGCGTGCACCTCTGGCCACCTCCCCGCGTATTGATCGCCGATAAATGGTTGGCGAGGCTTCCGGTCCTGCGTGATGATGCTGCCGCCCGCGGTCACGATCGAGTGCCCGGCGTCCGCGCAGGAGGAACCATGACGACCGCCGTCGCCGGACCGGCGTCTGCCGCGTCCCAGCCCGAGGTCCGCGCGGCGGGCGGGGCGCTGCGCGGCAGCCTGGAGTCGGGCGTGGCGGTCTTTCGTGGCATCCCCTACGCCGAGCCGCCGGTCGGCGGGCTCCGCTTCGCCGCGCCGCGGCCGGCCGCGAGCTGGGACGGAGTGCGGGCGGCCCGGTCCTACGGCCCCCCACCGCCGCAGTCCGAGGTGCTCGGCCGGGACCCGTCATCCCAGGGCGCGGCGGGCGACGACTGGCTGACGGTCAACGTCTGGTCGCCTGAGCCCGGCCCGGCCGCGACGCTTCCGGTGATGGTCTGGATCTACGGCGGTGCGTACGCGATCGGCGCGTCCAGCCGGCCCGAGTTCGACGGCGGTCACCTGGCCCGGGACGGCGGCGTGGTCGTGGTGACCTTCAACTACCGCCTCGGGATGGAGGGCTTCGCCCAGATCGCCGGAGCGCCCCCCAACCGCGGCCTGCTCGACCAGGTCGCCGCCCTGGAATGGGTACGCGACAACATCGCCGCCTTCGGTGGCGACCCGAACGAGATCACGGTGTTCGGCGAGTCCGCCGGCGGCGGATCGGTCGCCGCCCTGCTGGCCATGCCCCGGGCGGCCGGGCTGTTCCGCCGAGCCGTCGCCCAGAGCGTGCCGGGCACCTTCTTCTCGCCGCAGCTCGCCGCCGACATCGCCAGCACCTGCGCCGACGAACTGGGACTGCGTCCCTGCGTCGCGGACCTGGCAGGCGTGGACCCGGCTCTGCTGGCCCTCGCCGGTGACACCGTGGCCGCCACGATGGCCGCCCGGGCGCAGCGCTGGGGCCAGGCCGCACACCGGTCGATCCTGTTCGCGCCCGTCGTCGACGGCGAGGTCCTGCCGGCCACGCCGTGGCAGGCTGTGGCGGCCGGCTCCAGCCGGGAGGTAGACCTTCTCGCCGGCCACACCCGCGACGAACAGCGGTTGTTCACCGCCCTCACCGGCCTGCTCGGCCAGGTGACATCCGATCAGGCGGCGACCGCGCTCCAGGTCTTCGCCCCCGGCCCGGACGGCGCCCGCCGTTACCGTGACGCCTACCCGGACGCGGGCCCCGACGAGTTGTACGAACTGGTGCACTCGGACTGGCTGTTCCGGATGCCCACCCTGCACCTCGCGCAGGCGCAGGTCGCGGGCGGCGGCCAGGTGCACCTCTACGAGTTGACCTGGCCGGCCCCGGGCCTGGGCGGCGCCCTCGGCGCCTGCCACGGCCTCGACGTTCCGCTTGTGTTCGGCACCCTCACCAGCGGCCAGCCTGCCCTGCTGATCGGCGAGCGCCCCACCTCCGAGGCGATGGCGCTGTCGGCGCGGATGCGGGCCGCCTGGACCACGTTCGCCACCCGGGGCGACCCCGGCTGGCCGCCCTACGATCGCGACCGACGCCTCACCCAGGTCTTCGACTCCACCTCGCTCGTCACCGCCTACCCGGAGGAGCGATCCCGGCTGATCTGGCAGGACCACTCCTTTCCGCCCCTCCTCCGTGCGATGTGACGACCGTCCGGCGGGCGTGGTTGGCCGTGAGCGGACCGCCCTGGCTGGCGTTCCTCCGGATGGCCCACCTCCTCCCGGTCGGACCAGCCAAGCTTGCAAGTGGAGTCCAGACTTCGATACCGTTGCGGAGTCGCGACTTTGTTTTGGCGGTTCGATGCTGCCGGCACCTGATCCAGGTGACGTCATTCGCATGGTTGTCGCTGGCGTGGGCCGGCTGATGGCCGACGATCTAGCGTCGGACGAGCGAGAACGTCAGCTCGACGTACTCGCCGGTCTGTATGCGGAACGGACGGATGTGCGGCATCCGCTCGCACCGCTCGGCGATCATCCGTTGCGAACCCGTGCCGAGCTACGGGAGCACTTCGCGGCGGGGGCCGGTGGGGCAGCCGGCATCCGACGGTTCGAGCCGACGAACATCGTCGTGCATCGGACGGCGGACCCCGAGCTGATCGTCGTCGAGTTCACGTACGTCGGGACGGGCGACCGCGGCGAGTTCACACTGCCGTGCGTCTTTGTCGTCCGTGTCCACGACGGGCACATCGTCGAGTCCNGCGACTACGGCGACCACATAGGCCGGGCCCGGGCGTTCGGTCAGCTTGGACTGTTGGCGGGCGCGCTCGCCGACGAAGCCGGTCGCGCACCCGAGGATTCGGGGAGCGCCTGCTGAGCAACAGCCACTCGCTACGGACCGGCGGACCCGGCTCGGTCAAACAGCGATGGCTCGATGCACGCGGCCGCACCAGATTCGCGCACGCAGGTCATCGACCTGAGCGCCGACGACGACCGTGCGGTGTTGCCGGTCTGGGCTGACCGGCAACACCGGCGAACTCATCCCGCGGCCGGTTGCCTGTCGAGGCCGGGTTGGCGGGAGCTACGGTGATGGCGCGGGACTNCATCTGAGCCAGATCGCCGAGGCGGACGAGCTGCTGACCAACGCCCGTTGGCGCTGCTGATCGGGATGGTGCTGGACCAGCCAGTATCGGCAGGCTGGAACAGGACGGGACGGTCCGCACCCATCTGACACGTAGCGCCTGACACGTAGCGCCAGGTTCTGGTCCGCCGCACCGCGTTTGTAACCCCCGCTGCCCTCCGCGGCGGGGCTGCCTGCGAGGTCGGATCGGCAGACCTGCGGGCCTGCTATCGGAAGACTAGAGTATCTGCTGTTGGTAGAGTAGGGATGTGGTCCACTATCGGCGTCGTGTCCTCGACGACACACTGGACCCACTTCAGCCGCATCTTCGCGCTCTGTCGATCCACGGGCCGAAGGCGGTGGGCAAGACCGCGACCGCGATGCGGCGCGCAGAGTCGATCATCGATCTCAGCCTTCCCGGCCAGCGTGAGATCGTGGCCGCCGATCCGACCGTCCTGACCCGGCTGCCGGGGCCGGTCCTGGTCGACGAGTGGCAGCGCCTTCCCGAGGTGTGGGACCACGTGCGGCGCGCGGTCGACGCTGGCTCGCCGGCCGGTCACTTCATCATGGCGGGCAGTTCCGTACCCAGAGGGGCAGTGGTCCACTCGGGCGCAGGGCGTATCGTGCCGTTGCGAATGCGCCCGCTGAGCATGGCCGAGCGGGACGTCGACGAGCCGACTGTGAGCCTCGCCGCGCTCCTCGAAGGAAACGGCGACGTCGGGGGTGCGACCGCCGTGCGGTTGACGGACTACGTCGAGGAGATCACGGCATCGGGCTTTCCCGCTATCCGCAGCCTGCCGCCGCGGGTGCGTCGAGCCGAACTCGATGCGTACCTGGACAATGTCGTTCAACGGGAGTTTCCCGAGCAGGGTTACCCGATCCGGCGCCCGACGGTACTGCGCGCCTGGCTCGCCGCCTATGCTGCCGCCACGTCGACGACGACGGCCTACTCGAAANTTCTGGATGCGGCGACTCCCGGCCTGGGTAACAAGCCAGCGAAGGAGACCACTCTTGCCTATCGTGATGCTCTGTCGTCACTGTGGCTGCTCGACGCGGTCCCGCCGTGGATTCCCAGCCGGAACCATCTCGACCGGCTCGGCCGGTCCGCCAAGCATCATCTGGCGGATCCAGCGCTGGCCGCGCGGCTGCTCGGACTCGACAACTCCGCGCTGCTGCGGGCCGAGCAGGGCAATACCGTCCTGTCGGCGGGGACGATACTCGGGGCCCTGTTCGAGCATCTCGCCGCGCTCAGCATCCATACCTACGCCGAGGCCGCCGAGGCCCGGGTAGGTCACCTACGTACCCAGAACAACGACCATGAGGTCGATCTGATAGTCGAGCGCTCGGACGGCCGCGTGCTGGCGGTCGAGGTGANGTTGGCCGACCGGGTTGAGGATTCCGACGTCAGGCACCTGACCTGGCTACGCGACCGAATCGGGACAGATCTGATCGACGCCCTCGTCATCTACGCGGGGGAGCACGCCTATCGTCGACGTGATGATGTCGGCGTAGTCCCGCTGGCGCTGTTCGGTCCGTGACCGTCGGCACCGTCGACGGCCGCGAGCGTCGCGATCACATAAGGTGACGAGCCGCAGCGGCGGGACGCGCGTTGTCCGCGGTAGATGCGGATGTCCGATCGAGGTGTTCCGGTGCCCAACCAGCCACGGCTTGCGAGCAGAGGATCGCCGCCGACGGTCTCCGGGTGCGCGAGCCTGTGATGACCGTGCGGAACGTCGCGAACGAGGTCGGCCATCCGTGCAGCAGCAGCGTCGGAGGCGTGGTTCCGGAACGGGCTCGCGGAGAAGGCGCGCCTCGACCCCGTCGACGATCNCGGTGAACTACGTCGGATCTGCTCCAGTGTGTCGTCCGGTGTGGTGATCCGGAACGGTGTCAGCCGTCCCGCGTCCAGGCTCGATNCTCATCCGTCCCGTGCCTCAGTCCGTATTTGTCCGTCCCGGTCCCTTCCAGGTGGCGGGCGCCGTAGCGGTCCGCGTCAGGCGGTCGGCTACCGTAATGCCGTGGGACTGCACCTGAGCCAGATCGACGAGGCGGACGAGCTGCTGACGAACGACCCGTTGGCGCTGCTGATCGGGATGGTGCTGGATCAGCAGATCCCGTTGGAGCGGGCGTTCGCCGCGCCGTACGAGCTGGTAGTGCGGCTGGGACGGCCGCTGGATCCGGCGGAGCTCGCGGAGTTCGATCCGGACNAGCTGGGGGCGATCTTCTCCCGGCAGCCGGCGTTGCATCGTTTCCCGGGCTCGATGGCGAAGCGGGTGCAGTCGCTGTGCCGGCTGCTGCTCGACTCCTACGGTGGTGACGCGGCGGCGGTGTGGACGACGGCGGACGATGGCCGTCAGCTCCTCAGGCAGGTCGCGGCGCTGCCCGGCTTCGGCGAGCAGAAGGCGAAGATTTTCGTCGCCCTGCTCGGCAAGCAGCTCGGCGTGACCCCGCCCGGCTGGCGCGAGGCGTGTGCGCCGTTCGGCGAGGACGGCAGCTACCGCTCCGTCGCAGACATCAGCAGCCCCGAGTCCCGCAGCAAGGTCCGGGACTACAAGAAGGCGATGAAGGTGGCGGCCAAGGCGTAGCCGCCCTGATCGTCGATATCGCGCTATCCCGAGTCACTGGTCTTCGACGTCACGTCCGGAGGGGCAGCCTTTTTCTAGATCGCCACAATCGTGATGAGATCTTCGAGGCCGGCAAGGTCGGCGGCGTTGCGGGTGTAGATGCTGGCCCCGTGGGCGTGCGCCGTCGCCGCGATCAGCAGGTCCATCGTCCGTGCCCGTGGCTGGCGGCCGATTTCGACCACTCGGGCGGCCAGTCGTCCGTAGCTGTCGGCGACGGCGTCGTCTACCGGTAGCGGGTCGAATCGTCGTTGGAGCGCACTGAGCCGGGCGAGTCGGTTCGCGCGGGCCTCGGGGGTCTTAGCGACGAGAATGCCGAACTGGAGTTCGGCGATGCTGATGACGCTGACCGCCAGTTCGCCGGGGATCGGGAGGACATCGGTGGCGACCAGCACGCTGGTGTCGAGGACGCCACGATTCATCGATCTTCCCAGGGGTCCGTCAGGGTGTTGTCGACGAGGTCGCGATCCCCGGACCAGTCGGCGACGGCCGGCAGGGCGAAGACCTCCGCGAAATCGTCCCAACGCCGCCATGCACGCGGGGTCACTGGACCGAGAACGGCTGCCGGCCGACCGGAGACGGTGATCGTCAGTCGCTCGCCGGCCTGGGCCCGCCGCACCAGCTCGCTCGCGTTCTGNCGCACCTCACGCAGCCCTATCTCGTCCATGACCTCATGATAGCACTTGTGCTACCCGCTGCCGCCGGCGGGGACCGCCGGGAGGCAATGAAGATCATTAGATGTCGGGGCCGTCCGTTCCTTGTTTACCGAACTTGCTGGGATTAGCAGATCCCGTTGGAGCGGGCGTTTGCGGCGCCGTATGAGCTGACGAGCTTTTACCCGCGGGGTCGAGAGGTGCATGATGCATGCTTCTGCGGATAGGTCGTGTGTATGAGGTACGCGACTGGTGGTGGGTTGACTGCCGCGGATCGAGAGCACCCCGTTGGGCGCGCCGATCGCGACGGCCGCGAACCCCTCGGAGGCATAGTGGCGTGCGCGGGACACGTTGCCGGGGGCCGTTGTGTGCTGCCCCTCGCCGGCGTCTCAGGAAGGCGGGGCCGGTGGCGGGTAGCCACCGGCCCCGCCGCGGGGCGTGTCAGGCCTGCGGCTGGCGCTGCCAGGCGAACGGGCCGAACGCGTTGGCGCCCGCCGGGTAGTTCGCGCTGGGCTTCACGGTCAGCTTGAGCCATTCGAGCGGGAACGTACTGCCGTGCACGACGATCCGGTGGAAGTTCTCCACGTCGTACCCGGGGTGCGCAGCGGACTCGTTTGCGCAGCTGACCTCGCCGGCAGCGGAGTCGGTGACGCACGGAGCGGTCGGCGAGAGNGGGTTGTCCGATCTGTAGACGTGCGAGTCACCGTTGATCAGCAGAACGGGCTTGCCGAACGCGGTCGTGTGTGACGCGATGCTGGAGACCAGCGGCTCGTAGTTGGTCAGGTGNGCCGCGGTCTTGCCGTCGAGGTCCCACATGTCGGCCTGCGTGGAGATGACGACCGAGGTGTCGCCGTTCTGGCGGGCCTGGGCGAACGCGTGGTCGAGCCAACGCAGGTCGGCACCGGTGCGTTCCGCGGCCTCCCGCGCCTGCGCGGTGCTCATCGTCGGCGCGCCGTACCAGATGTCGGCGTCGTTGTTCGAGCCACCCGGCACATTCAGCGTGACGAACAGCGTGCCCTTCCGCTCGAAGATGACGTTCTCGACGTACTGCGCGTCCGACGGGAACGCCGGGTCGTACTCCTTCGCCTGCGACTGGACGGGCAGCTTGCCGCTGCCGAGGGTCTTCCCGGCCGTGGGGAAGAACAGCGAGCGCAGGAGCGCGAGGTTCGCGACCGGGTCGCCGCCGGCGTAGTCGACCGGCTGGCCGGTGGCCGGGTCGGTCACATACTTGATCTTCCCTGTGGTCGGGTCGTACGTGCCGCCGCCCTCACCCGCCTTGTGGCAGTCGGTCCATTCGTTGTCGCCCGGGGTGTAGACCAGCGGCACCTGGTACTGCTGCCAGAGCTGTGCGATCGACTGGTCGTACTGGGCGGTGCAGTACTGCTTGCCCGAGTGGATGTCCCCGATGTGCATGGCCAGGCCGACGGCCGGGTCCGAGTTGATCGAGTTGATGAACGCCGGAGTGGCGAGGAACTCGGAGTTGTCCGTCGGCGTGGTGCCATACGGCTCGTCGCCGTACACAGCGAGCGTGAGCGCACCCGGATCGGCCGGCGGACTGGCCGCGGCAGGAAGTGCGGTCAACGCCACGAGCACGGCGGCGGCCCCCATGGCGAACAGCGATCTACGCATCTACAGGTAGGTCCCCTCTGTCCGACCCCCGTCGGACCTAGCAGGGGACCGTAGCTGCTGCACAGCACTACGACCTGGCCTTTATGTGTCGCTCGCCTGTACAGCAACACAACCGCCACGTGCCGCGGGCTGACCGGACCACGTCCGGGGAGGGGGATGTATCAGTCCGTTCACTGCGCGTCGACCTCGCCGACGACGGTCGCCATGCCGGGCGAAGTCCGGCATGATCGCTCTACGGCCGGCTCGGACCCCTTCCCAGCCTTCGCTGGTTGGCACTTGCCTGAGTGGACCTCGGAGGTCGCCGGAGATCCAAGGCGCCTCGTTCGTGACCCCGATCCGAGGAGTAGGACGGGGATCGGGCGGAGCTCGGGGCGTTCGACCCNGACGAGCTGGGCGCGAGTTTCTCNCGGCGGCCGGCGTGGCGCTGCCCGGCTGGCACGAGGCGTGTGCCCCCTTCGGCGAGGACGGCCCCTTATCCCTCGTGAAGTATGTGGTAAATTAAGCCGCCATTCGCTCTGTCTGGCGGACAGAGTTCGTTATTTTTGAACCAAAATGTCACGTCTCTTTGCTCGCCGGGATCNCTGGCATATATACGGTATGTAGTCCTGTCGCTTCGACTGGCTTCCTCGTCCCTGGAAAAAATCTGGTATTCGTCCGCGGACTCACCGGCTCCACTGGCGAGGGTACGGGTTCCCGTCGGGGAATATTCGACGCCGGCCTTGCCGGGTTTCCCGCGGACTCCAGGTTTCCCACGGACTCCACTTCTAGGATCTAGGGTGAAGTTGGTGTCGGCGTACCGGGAACCGTTGCTGTCGGCCCTGACGGCGACCTAGGAGAGTTCATGACCAGGATTACCGGAGCGACCAGAGTGATCGCGGCGCCGATAGTTAGAGCAACGCGGTGCGACCGGCAAGAATATTCGCCCGATTTATCCTTGTTCTTGTGGGGCGGTTCGTGAATCGGGTTTACAATCGCGAGATTCGCGCGCGGACGGGCATTGGCGGTCGATCCACCTGTAACGATCTGCAGGCCAGAACACGCATCCGATTACAACGGCGACCGACCGGGGGTCGGGGTTTCCGGCCACGGTCATGTGCCTCGCGGCTGCCCGTGTCCGCGGTGGTTGGTGCCGCAGGGTCCGCGGAAAATCGGGTGGTTCCGTAGAAGGCCGCCGCCCGGTTGGGTGCACGCCACCAAACAGTGCGGCGGCATCGGCGGCGTTCCTGGGAATATGCGGTCCGAGCGGTCTGCCGCCGGGGAAATCGGGTTTGGTCAACGACAGTCCTCGATCCGGACTGGCACCAGGCGGCGTCTGAAACCCTGGGGGTCGGCACNGTAGACGGCCTGCCATTCTACCTTTCCGTGTACAGTCGAGAGAAACGATTCGGAGAGTATGGCGAGTGTGTGAGCGGATCGTTCGACCAGCGACTCGAGTGCGTCCGGGGGAAGCGTCCGTCCGCCGCGCCACGGATCACCTAGCCGGTTGACCAAGGTGGGACTGGCGGCGTCCTCGCCCGCGAGACCCAACCTTCTTCGGTAGCCCCTGGTTCGGCGCCGGCACTGGATTCCACTGAAGTGGTTTCGATAGTTCGGGGTGACGTGGTTAGCGTGGGCGGCATGATCCCGATCGGGCTCGCGCTCGTGCCACCCGGACCCGAGGCGTCGAACGCCATCGATGTGCTGGTCGGCCAGGTCAGAGACGCCGCGGCGGCCGNCATCGGCTCGGTCTGGCTGGGCCAGCAGTACGACCTCGACGCGCTCACCGCCCTCGCCGTGCTGGCCGTCCACGTGCCCGGGATCGGGCTCGGCACCGCCGTCACCGTCACCCACAGCCGACATCCGATCACCATGTCCAGCCAGGCGCAGACCGTTCAGGCGGCCAGTGGTGGTCGGCTCACTCTCGGCCTCGGCGTGCTGCACCGGCGGCCGGTCGCGCGGCGCTTCGGCATCGATCTCGACGGCCCCGCTACGTATATGCGCGAATACCTCTGCGCCCTGCGGCCGCTGCTGCGCGACGGCACGGTCGTCTTCGAGGGAGACATGATCACCGCCGACACCAGCGGTTTCGCCGGTCACGTCGCCGGGAGCACCCCGCCCGTCGTCCTTGTCGCCGCGCTCGGCACGGCCATGCTCCGCGTCGCCGGCGAACTCGCCGACGGAGCCATGACCTGGATGGCCGGGCCCCGGACGATCGAGCACCACATCGTGCCCGCCATCACCGCCGCTGCCGCCGGGGCGCCGCAGGTCGCGGTCAGCCTGCCGGTCTGCGTCACCGACCACCCCGAGGAGGCCCGCCGACGCGCCGCCGCTCACCTCGCCTGCTATGCCGAGCTGCCCTCCTACC
This sequence comes from Frankia sp. CpI1-P, assembly GCF_001421075.1. Lineage (NCBI taxonomy): Bacteria > Bacillati > Actinomycetota > Actinomycetes > Frankiales > Frankiaceae > Frankia > Frankia sp. CpI1-P. The sequence goes on from NZ_LJJX01000019.1 coordinate 95,503, forward strand.
GGGCCATGCTCGACCACGAAGGCGCGACCAACCCCGCCGACGTCGCGATCATCGGCGACGAGCGGCACCTCGAAGCGCAGCTCCATCGCCTCGCCGACGCCGGCGCCACCAACTTCATCGCCAACACCACCGGGATCACCACTCCCGCCGAGCGCGATCGCACCCTCCAAGCCCTCGGCGGCCTGGCCGGGTGAGCCCGGTGGTCGTCCTTCGGGCCGACTCGTCTATCGGGCTTGGGCGCCCGGCCGGGATTCGACTCCTGTGCGTCATGACGTGGAACATTCCCGTTCACTCCGACGGGTGAGGCTTACGTCGGCATCGCCAGCCGGATTCGCCGCCGCGGTGGTCTCCCCGAGCTCCCTGGAGGAAGCGTGGTCGCCTCGTCGGTCGTCATCACGGGAGCGGCGTCCGGCATCGGGCGAGCGTGCGTGGAGTTGTTCGCCGCCCGGGGGTTCGGGGTCGTCGCGGTCGACCTGGACGAGGCCGGGCTGTCCGCCCTGATCGGCCGGCCGGCATCGGAGCAGGTCGTGCCGCTCGTCGGGGACGTCTCCCGCGAGGAGACCGGTACGGCCATGGCGCAGCTCGCGCTCGATCGGTTCGGGCGGCTGGACGTCGCGGTCCTTAATGCAGGGATCGGCGGGACCCTGCCGTGGGAGGACGCCGATGCGATCGATCGGCTTGACCGGATCCTTGCCGTCAATGTGCGAGGCGTCGCGATCGGGATACGTTCTGTCGTTCCGGCCATGCGCGCCGGCGGCGGCGGCGCGATCGTCGTGACCGCGTCCAGTGCCGGGCTGCAGGGGGAGCCGGGGAACTGGGCGTACAACGCGTCCAAGGCGGCGGTGATCAACATGGTGCGCGCCGCGGCACTCGATCACGCGGCCCAGCGCATCCGGATCAACGCGGTGGCGCCGGGCCTCAGCGAGACCCCCTTGACGGCGCGGCACCGGACCGAGCCGGAGTCCACGGCGGCGGTAGGCCGGCGGATCCCGATGCAGCGCTGGGGACAGGCGCGTGAGCACGCGGCGGCCATCTGGTTCCTGGCCTCGCCCGAGGCGTCCTACATCACCGGTACGACGCTGGTCGCCGACGGAGGGCTCACCGCCCACCACGGCGCGGCGCCGCTGCCGTCTCACCCACAGCCCTGAGCTGGCCTGGCGTGAGAGTTCGCGCATTTCAGTGGAACGCCGCGTGCACTCGAGGTTGAGGGATCGACGCTCGCTGACGGAGTCGGTCCACGACAGGTGTCCAGGCACTCCAAGCTGCCCGCCCCGGCACGGTTGCAAGTAGGGTAGCCGGCGAAAGTTCAGGGACGTCGCATGAGTCGAATCCTGTACGGCTCGTAACCGAGTCGCCCGAAGAACCGCTGTGCGTCCGTGTTGAAACTTCCCGTGTTGAGTCGCAGCGTATCCAGGGATCGGCTGGCTGCGTGCTGTTCCGCCGTGGTCATCAGGGCGCGGCCGATGCCAGATCTCCGCCTGGCGGGGTGAGTGCAGAGGTGATGGATATGCAGGACGTTGGATGACTGCCGGAAGGCGTCTGCTTCCAGGCGTTGCTCCTCGGCGTACAGGTAGCCAAGTGCCTGGCCATCCTCGTCGGCAAGCAGCACCAGCACGTTCGGTGCGGTCAGCCGCTCCCGGAAGTAGGCGGCGGCGGCGGTTGTGTCAGGCGCACGGAAATCGGTTGGCTGCATACGGACATGCAACTCCTGAACGTCGGCGTTCAACTCGCCGAGAGCGGTCACATCCGCCATCGTCGCGGACCGAATTGTGCGAGTCCCAGTCACCGGGTCATTGTGGATCTCGCGCCCACGGAAGTACATCGATTTATCGGCGCTGACCCTGTCCTGCGCTGTCAGGCGGGCGGGTCGGTGAAGGCGGCTCGGGTGAGGGTGGTGGCCGTACATACCGCGCTGGCGATCGCTTCCTCCGGTGGCAGCCGGCACAGGTCGGTCAGGACGAACAGGGCTTCGGCGCTGACGGTGATTGCCAGGTCGAGCTTCAGGCGGTCCAGCGCGGCGGGGCTGAGGTAGGCCGGACCGGCCGGGTCCTGGAACGGCGCGAGGGCGTGGTCGATCAGGCCGAAACGAAGGCCGGGGCGGTCCCGCGCCCGGAGCGGTGCGGTGATCGTGTGGGAGATCGTCGCCCGCACCGCGCCCTGGTAGGCGAGCACATGGCGCAGGAGGTGCTCGCAGGCGAAGGCGACGCGCTCCCCGGGATCGGTCGACCCGATGATCGGGGCGAGAGCCTGCGCCGGCTCCGGCCACAGTCCGCCCAGGGCCTCCTGGATCAGCGAGACCAGGTCGGGGAAGTAGCGGTAGGCGGTGGCCTCGGAGACCAGGGCGAGCTGCGCGACCTGCGGCATCGTGACCTCGGCTCCCGAGCGGATCAGCTCACGGCATGCCTCCACGATGGCCTTGCGGGTCCTGGCCTTCTGATTCGTCCGGCCGGTGGCGCCTGATACGGCCATCTCACGTCCCCCTCCTCATCATGATGGCGATGTCTCTTCGCGAGAGTACGCTTGCATCAGTGAAGCGAGCTCGCTATCTTCATGCGTGTCAGCTCTCACGAAGAAGTGTGGAGGAGATCCCATGGGCACCAAGGCTTCGATCGTCGGACCCGGGGGTGGAGAGGCCGTGCACCTCGGCCCGGCGACGATGCGCATCCTGGAGGACGGCAGCACCACCGGCCATCGCATCGGCATCGGCGAGATCACCCTCGCCCCGCACACCGACGGCCCGCCCCAACATCGGCACGGCCGGCACGACGAGGGCTTCTACGTCGTCTCCGGGACCGCCCGGTTCACCGTCGGCACCACCACCTACGACGCGCCGGCCGGCACCCTCGCGATGATCCCGCCCGGCGCGCCGCACACCTTCGCCAACCCCGGCGACGAACCACTGGTGCTGCTCAACACCTTCACCCCGGACCTGTATGTGCAGTACTTCCGCGACCTGCGGGAGATGATCGCCCAGACCGGCCCCGCGACGCCCGAGGCGACCGCACAGGTCATGAGTCGGTACGCCACCGAGGTGGCCACCGACTACGCCGACTGATCGGCCCCGCACCCGGCCGCCCCGGCCGCCCCCAGCCGAACCCGCGCGGTGCGCCGCCCCTTCGCGCGGCGCCGCGCGGCACCCGTTCTGTCACGAGGAGATCGCATGNCCACCACCACGGACCTCTCGACGACCGTCCACCAGGTGCCCACGTCATCCGGCCCCGTTCCCGTCACCGTCACCGAGCGCGGGCAGGGCCGGGTCGTCCTGCTGCTGCACGGCGGCGCCGGTCCTGACTCGGTCGCCGGCTTCGCCGACCTGCTCGCCGCCCGCGGGCCGGCCCGGGTCCTGACCCCGAAGCACCCCGGGTTCGGCGGTACTCCCCGGCCCGACGGCATCGACTCCGTCCGCCGGCTCGCCGAGGTCTACCGCGGCCTGCTGGACCTGCTCGACCTCACCGACGTGACCGTCGTGGGGAACTCGATCGGCGGCTGGACCGCCGCGGAACTCGCCCTCGCCGCGCCCGGGCGGGTCGGACGCCTCGTCCTGCTCAACGCGGTCGGCCCGACCAGCGCCGAGCACCCCGTCGCCGACTTCTTCGCCCTGACGCTGGACGAGGTCGTGAACCTCAGCTACGCCGACCCGGACAGGTTCCGGATCAACCTGGCCGCGCTGACCGACGCGCAGAAGTCCGTCGCCGCGGGCAACCGGGCGGCCCTNCAGGCCTACGGCGGCCCGACGATGGCCGACCCGAGCCTGGCCGGACGGCTGGGCGGACTCGCCGTTCCCACGCTCGTGGTCTGGGGCGAGGCGGACCGGATGGCCGTGCCGGCCTACGGCCGGCAGTACGCCGCAGCCATCCCCGGCGCCGCCTTCCACCTGCTGCCCGCAGCCGGACACCTGCCGCATCTCGAGGCCCCCGAGGCGCTGCTGACCCTGCTCGTGCAGTTCGCGCAGTTCGTCGACGGCACGCCGACGGACGGACAGTAGCCGGCGAAGTCCTGATCATCCGACCGACCGGGAGGTCAGCGCCGTGTCCATGCCGATGTCCGCTCGACCACAGGAGATCGCCCGCCCCGCCCCATCGGCGGCGACCTCCTCGACGAGCTCCTCGACGACCTTCTCGAAGGCCGCGATCCTGACGCTCGCCTGCGTGGCCCAGTTCATGGTCATTCTCGACGTGTCCATCGTGAACGTGGCGCTGCCCGCGATGCGGCACGGCCTGGGCCTGAGCGCCGCGGGCCAGCAGTGGATCGTCACCGCCTACACCCTCGGGTTCGCCGGNCTGCTGCTGCTCGGCGGTCGGGTCGCGGACCTCGTCGGCGTCCGGCGTGTCTTCCTGGCGGGTCTGGCGGGGTTCACCCTGGCGTCGCTGGCCGGCGGTCTGGCGACCAGCGGCGCCGTGCTCATCGCCGCCCGGGCGGGCCAGGGAGTCTGCGCCGCGTTCCTCGCCCCGGCCACCCTCACTCTGATCACCACGACGTTCACCGAGCCCACGGCCCGCACCCGGGCCGTGGGCGCCTGGAGCACCGTGACGACCACCGGCGGGGCCGCCGGCGCGGTCCTGGGCGGGGTGCTCACCCAGTACCTGGGCTGGCGCTGGGTCCTGTTCGTCAACGTCCCGGCCGGCGCGGCCGTCCTCGCCGTGGCCGGCGGCCGCATCCCCGCCGCCGACGGGCGCGCGGCGGACGCCCTGCGCCGCCTGGACCTGCCGGGGGCCGCAGCCGTCTTCGCCGCGTTGACGGCGCTGGTCTACGGGGTGGTCAACACCGAGACTCACGGCCTGGCCGACCCCCGGGTCGCCGTTCCCCTCGCCGCCGCGGTGCTGCTGCTCGCCGGGTTCGTCGTGATCGAGTCCACTGCCGCGCAACCCCTGGTCCCCCTGGCGATGCTGCGCCGCCGCACCCTCGCCGGCGGGAACCTCATCATGATCTTCATCGGCGGGGCGCTGTTCCCGATGTGGTTCCTGCTGTCGCTGTACCTGCAGCAGGTCCTGCACCTCGGCGCCGTGCACACCGGGCTGTGCCTCCTTCCCGGCACCCTGGCCCTCATCGTCGGGGCCCGGATCTCCGTGCGCCTGCTCGCGACGCTCGGCCCCCGTCGCCTCCTCGCGACCGGCATGGTGCTGAGCACGGCCGGCTTCGCGTGGCTGTCGCGGGTCGGCGTCAGCGGCGACTACAGCACCGACGTGCTGGCACCGTTCCTGCTGACCGCTCTCGGCCTGGGCCTGGCGATCACCCCGGTCACCGTCACCGCCACCCAGGGGATCGACCGGGCGCACTCCGGCCTGGCCGCCGGCCTGGTCAACACCTCACGGCAGGTCGGCGGCGCGCTCGGCCTCGCCGCGCTGGCCACCCTCGCCGCCCACACCACCGCTGCTGCCCACGCCGTTGCCGTCCCCACCACCGCCGCGCGCCTGCAAACCCACTCCGTAGCCGCCGCCCTCGCCGACGGCTATGCTCACGCACTGCTCGGCGCAGCAGTCGTCACCGCCACCGCGGCCGTTGCCTCGCTCCTGCTTCCCGGCCGTCCGGCCGCATCGCGGCGGTCAGACCACCGAGCCGTCCGGGGACGGTGACTGGGTCGGGACGCGGGGGATGGCGGAGCTGGGGTCGACGCCAGCGAAGGCGAGGCCGATGACGAAGCCTGCGGCCTCCTCAAGCTGACGAGCGCGATCCAGCGGACCCAGCACGGCCGGCGTCCCGCCGACGGCGCGAATGAGCTCCCCGGTGATCCGCAATGCGCCGGCGTCGTCGCCGCAGATCACCACCGTCGCGTGTGCCGGGCCGGCAGCGTCGCCGGGCGGCGGCGCCGTCCACTGCTCGGCGGGGAACAGATGGAACGCCTTCACCACGTGGGAGCCGGGTGCCCAGGCGGCGATCTGGCCGGNGGCGGATGTCCCGGCCCCGGCGAGCAGCACTCCGACGCCATGTTCCACGGCGTTCGTCGGATCGATCAGGGTGGTCCCGGCCAGGGTGCCGGCGGCCGCATCGACGTCGCGCAGCACGTCCGCGACGCCGCTCCACAGCACCGCGAGCAGCACGGCGTCCTGCCCGGTGACCGCCTCCCGCGGAGTGTCGGCGCGTGTCCCGCCGCCCAGGCGTCCGGCGAGCGCCTCCGCCTTCGCCCGCGACCGACCGCCGATCACCAGCTCGTGCCCGGCGCGGACCCAGCCCGTGCCCAGTGCCTCGGCCAGGGCTCCGGTGCCCAGAATCCCGATCCGCATTGGTACCTCCCCATGTCGCCGACCGCTTCGGTGCCCACGGTAGAGATTTCGTTACGCACCGATCGGTGCGTGGGGAACCTGCGACGATGGCGGGAATGAGCAAGGCCGAGGACTCCTGCGTCGAACTGGTCGCGGACTGCCGCCTGCGGGCGACGACCGACCTGTTCGCCCATACCTGGGATCCCGTCGTCCTGATGGCGCTTCGCCCTGGCCCTCGGCGGCGCCGCGAGCTGCGGGCAGCGATCGGTGGCCTGAGCGACAAGGTCCTCACCGAGGCGCTGCGCCGGCTGTGCGCCCACGGTCTGGTGGATCGCCGGGCCTTCGCGCAGGCCCCGCCCCGGGTCGAGTACGNGCTGACCTCGCTGGGGCACAGCCTGGTCGAGGGCCCGATGCAGGCGCTCGGTGACTGGACGCGTGAGCATGGCGACGAACTCCTCGACGCCCAGGAACACGCGGCCGGGCCGCCGCCGTCGGCGCTGCGCCGTCGCTGACGGCGGCCGGGAGCCGTCAGCGGTCTCGGGTCAGGGTGCCGGTCGGGTTGCCGGTGCCGGGGGCCTCGGCGGCGAAGNGGACCGTGCCGTCCGCCTGCAGGAGCAGCGAGATCCGGCCGCCGTGGGAGCACGCGGAGATGCCAAGGATCTTCGGGTCCGAGCCCGTACCGGGGATGTCCTGCAGGGTCAGGCCGCCGGAGACGCTCACGAGCCGCAGATCGGCGGTGCAGCGGATGAGCTGCCCGTCGGGCTGGGTCAGCCCGTCGACGGTGATCTCGGAATGCGCCACGGCCTGCCCGGTCCGCCCCGGGTGCACCGTGACGACGGCGTTCTGCGCCAGGCCCGACGGGGTGGCGATCTCGCCACGCCAGGTGCCAACGTATCCGGCCGGCACCGCCGCGCCCGCGGTCACGGCCGGGCTCGTCGACGGGTTCGTCCCGGTGAGCCGTTCGCCGCCGACCGCCCCCGCCCCCGCCCCCGCCCCCGCCCCCGCCCCCGATGCCGCGCCCGCGGTTGCGCCGGACGTGGAACCCGCGCGGGCACCGCCGGCAGTGGCGGTGCCGCCGTCGGAGCCGCCGCCGAAGCCACGATCGACGATCAGCACCACGGCCAGGGCGACCAGAGCCAGACCGACGGCGGCCGCGGCCGCGAGGACCGCGAGGACGCGAGACCGTCGGCGTGGCGTCGCCGGCTGCCTGGGCGCGGCCGGCGGCCACGGCAGGTCCTGACCCGGCCGGGGCCCGGGCATCGAGCCGGTGCCGGGGCGCGAGGGTGTGCCGGGTGGCGGGAGGGCACTGGGTGCTGGAAAGCCGTCGGGTGGCGGGGTGTTACCGAGTGGTCGGTACGGATCGGGCGGCGGGGTGGTGCCAGGAGGCGGATACCCGCGCGGGTCGGAGGGGACGGTGCGGGTGCGGCCGCGATCCGGCCACGGTCCGTGGCTCGCGTCCGGGCCGGTGCTGGTGGGCGGCGGCTCGGGGTGGTTCGGAGTGNCAGCCGCATGCGGTGACCCGGTGCCGGACAGGCCCTGCGGCGGGGGCGGGCGGGTCGGGGCGTCGAGGTCGAGCAGGGCGACGGCGCGGCGGCTCAGGGCGGTGACGAGTGTCGCGGGCAGCCAGCCGGCGGCGATCAGCCCGGCCGCGCCACCGGCGGGCGCCAGCGCCGCCAGCACCGCGGCGGGGGAGGGGCGCTCGCCGGGGGCCTTGCGCAGGCAGGCGCCGATCAGGTCGCGCAGGTCGGCCGGCACGGCGGCCAGGTCCGGCTCCCGGGACAGGACGGCGTACATCATCGCCGGCACGGTGGTGGCCTGGAACGGGCCGGCGCCGGTCGCGGCGTGCACGAGCACCGCGCCGAGGGCGAAGACGTCGCTGGCCGGCCCGACGTCCCCGGTCCTGATCTGCTCGGGCGCCATGAACGCCGGCGAGCCGATCGCCGCCCCGGTGTGCGTCAGCGTGGTCGCATCGACCGCCCGTGAGATGCCGAAGTCGATGACCCGCGGACCGTCCAGGCTCAGCAGCACGTTGGACGGCTTGAGGTCCCGGTGCACCAGGCCCGCGCCGTGCACGGCGATCAACGCCTCGGCCAGACCCGCGCCGAGGGCCCGGACGGTGCGGGCTGGCAGCGGGCCGTGGGCGCGGACGGCCTCATGCAGCGACGGACCGGGCACGAAGGTGGTGACCAGCCAGGGCTGCTCGGCGTCGGGGTCGGCGTCGAGCACCGGGGCGGTCCACGCCCCGCCCACCCGACGGGCCGCGTCGACCTCGCGCCGGAACCGCTGGCGGAACTGCGGGTCGTCGGCGAACTCGGATCGGATCACCTTGATTGCCACGGTGCGCCCGCCTGGGCTGCGGCCGAGGTACACCCGACCCATGCCGCCGGCGCCGAGCCGCTGCAACAGCCGGTAGTCGCCGATCAGCTCCGGATCGTCGGGACGCAGGGGTAACACCGCAGTGCCCTCCCGATCCCGATTCGACCCGCACTGAGGATACGGGCGTGCGCCGGCTTGGATCCCAGCCGGGTAGGCGCGGCCAGGGCCGGGGGCGGAAAACCCGTTGCCGGCCCGGACCGGCCGGCCTAGCCTTGCCCGTAGACCCGTCGGGCCACGGCCCGGCGGCAAACATGGAGGATGCCATGGCTGCCCCGGGCCCCGTCCCGGGTCACCGGTGATCGCCCGGCCAGCCCGGTCCGGCGGCGGTCACGCGCAGCGCCGCGCCGGCCTCGGGCCGTTCCGCGGCGCACAGCCCGTCCGCGGAGCACTGCCGTCCGCCGTCGGGCTGACCGCGCGCGGCTGTCCTTCTCCCGGTGCCCCGCGACAGCAACGTCCTGTCGAGGTACCTCAATCGGGAGCATCCTGNGTTGTCCGAGCACACTCCGTCCACATACAGCCCATCCGCACACATCCCGTCCGCGTGGTACGCGGACTTCTTCACCGACCTTCCCAACGAGTTCTGGCGGCGCGCCGCCTCACCGGAATGGACCGCGGCCGACATCGACTTCGTCGAGGCCAGGCTCGGTCTGCCGGACGATTCGCGGATCCTGGACGTCCCGTGCGGCAGCGGCCGGCACAGCCTCGCCCTCGCCGCGCGCGGCCACCGGGTGACCGGGGTCGACCTGTCCACGGAGGCCATCGCCCACGCCCAGCGTGCGGCGCGGGTCGTCAGGCAGGCGGTGGCGTTCGAACACGGCGACATGCGCGACATCGGCCGGTTCGGCGTCTTCGACGCCGCGGTCTGCCTGGGCAACAGCTTCGGCTACCTGGATCTGGCCGGCACCCGCGCCTTCGCTGCGGCGCTCGGCCGGGCTGTCCGCCCGGGTGGCGGGCTGGTCGTCGACTTCGGTGCGACGGCCGAGTCGATCCTGCCCGGCTTCACCGGGGCGCCGCGCACCATGCGGACCGGCGACATCACCGTGGAGACGACCACCGAGTACGACGTCGCGGCGAGCCGGCTGATCAGCCGCTACCGCTTCATCCAGGGGGCCCGGCGGCTCGACGCCACCGCGCTGCACCACATCTACACGAGCGCCCATCTGGGCGACCTGCTGACGGACGCCGGGTTCACCGACATCCGACGCTATGCCGGCCCGGACGGCACGCCCTTCACCCTGGGCGCCGGCCGCCTCCTGCTCACGGCCCGGCGCGAGCCGGGGTGACGCCGATCGGCCCGGTGGTCGGAGGGGTCGGGACCGTATAGCGATGGGGAAGTGCTGGAGGTTGGTGACGGTCCCATGGGCTCGCCCTCGTCATCGGCCGCCAGCAACTCCCCGTGCTTCGCCGATCTCGTCGCGGCGGGCAGGACGGGCGGCGGTGCCGGGCGCACCGCGAGACCGTTGTAGTAGGCTAAAAATTGTTGATTTACAACTATCCGGGGGCGTGGTCAGGCTCGGCCGCCGCACAGTGCCGTCGGTGCCGGCCACGCCGCTCGCTGGGGAGCTGCCGATGTCCGACCTGACCCGGGGACGGCGACTACTCGTCCTGGCGATCTGCTGTATGAGCCTGTTCATCGTCGGGCTCGACAACACGATCGTGAACGTCGCGCTGCCGTCGTTGCGCCGCGACCTGCACGCCTCCGCCTCCGGCCTGCAATGGACGATCGACGCCTACACGCTGGTCCTGGCCAGCCTGCTCATGCTCGGCGGGTCGACGGGAGACCGGCTCGGCCGTCGCCGGGTCTTCCAGACCGGGCTGGTCCTGTTCACCCTCGGGTCGCTGCTGTGCAGCCTCGCGCCGAGCCTGACCTGGTTGATCGCCTTCCGGATGGTGCAGGCGGTCGGCGGGTCGATGCTGAACCCGGTCGCCATGTCGATCATCAGCAACACCTTCACCGACTCGCGGGAACGGGCCCGGGCGATCGGGGTGTGGGGCGCAGTGATCGGCGTCAGCATGGCGCTGGGACCGGTGCTCGGCGGGACGCTCGTCGAGTCGGTGAGCTGGCGGGCGATCTTCTGGGTCAACGTCCCCGTCGGCGTCGCGGCGCTGGTGCTCGCGGGCCTGTTCGTCCCGGAGTCGCGCGCGGCGCGGGCCCGCCGGTTCGACCCGGTGGGGCAGGCCCTGGTGATCGCCGTCCTGGCCGCACTGACCTACGGGATCATCGAGGCCCCGTCGGCGGGCTGGCTCGCCGCCCGGACGCTGGCGCTGTTCGCGGTGTCGGCGGTGGGGGCGGCCGTGCTCGTCCGCTACGAAGGCCGCCGCGCCGAACCGTTGCTGGACGTCCGCTTCTTCCGGGCGGCGCCGTTCGCCGGGGCGACCGGCATCGCCGTGTTCGCCTTCGCCGCGCTGGCCGGCTTCCTGTTCCTCAACACGTTGTACCTGCAGGAGGTCCGGGGCTACTCGCCGCTGCTCGCCGGGATCACCACCCTGCCGATGGCCGGGATGACGGTGGTGTCCGCGCCGATCGCCGGGCGGCTCGTGGCCAGTCGTGGGGCCCGCACGCCGCTGCTCATCGCGGGTGTGACGATGACGGCTGGCAGCGTGATGCTGACCGGGCTGGGTGTGAGCACCTCGATACCCTGGCTCGTGTCGGCGTATGTGCTCGTCGGGCTAGGATTCGGCATGGTCAACGCGCCGATCACCAACACGGCCGTGACCGGCATGCCGCAGTCCCAGGCCGGGGTGGCCGCTGGCATCGCCTCGACGAGTCGCCAGGTCGGGCAGTCCCTCGGCGTCGCGGTCATCGGGTCGCTCGCCGCGGCGCGCGTCGCCGGCCGCGCCGGGGTCGTCGACCCGACCAGTGCCGTCGGCTGGTGGACCATCGTGCTGTGCGGAGCGGGCGTGCTGCTGCTCGGAGCCGCGAGCACCGGTACCTGGGCGCGCGGCACCGCGCAGCGCACCGCCGCCCGGCTCGCCGCTGATGCCGCTGATGCCGCTGGTGCCGCTGGTTCTGTCGCCGATGCCGATGCCGATGCCGATGCCCGTCGGACGCCGGCTGCCCGGGACGCCGCGTCGGCGAGGCAGACCGAGGGCGACGGACCGGCCGCGGCCGGTCCGCGCCCCGGGGACACCCAGGGGGGCGGGCGGCACCGGCGTCCGGTGCGGCCCGCGGCGGCGGGGGTTGGCGGGAGCGACGAGCGCCGTGCCGGCCGCCCCGTCGGGCGGCAGGGCGCTTTCCGGCGGCGGTCCGGGGTGGGGCGCGCCGGCGCCGCGGCCCGGTCTCGGTCCCACGGTTCCTCCGGGCAGGATGGTCACGATGAGTTCGCTCCCACGCGCTGACCGGCGCGCTCCCGCGCTGACCGCTGCGGCGGTGGCCGACCCGACGGGCCCGACGCCCGCGCCCGTCGGCGTCTCCGTCGGGCGGCCCGTGCTGTCCGAGCCGTCCCGCCCGGCCCATGCGCCCGGCCCAGGCGAGGCAGCCGGGCCGACCGAGGCAGGCGCGTGCTCCGGGGCGGCGGTGCTGGCCGGGCGGGCGGAGAGGTCAGCGCGGGCGGCTCGGGTGTGGCGGCGGATCCGGGCGGTCGTGGTCGATCGCAACGAGCGCCGGCGAGAGGTCTGCGAGGCGCTCGATCTCAGCTTCATCCGGGTCAAGGCGCTCCTGGCGCTACAGGCCGGGCCACTGACGCTGGGCGAACTCGCCGCCGCCCTGTCGATCGACCGCCCCTACACCACCCTGACCGTTCACGAGCTGGAACGGCGCGGCCTGGCCGAACGCACCGTGCACCCGGACGACCGGCGCTCGAAGCTCGTCGAGCTGACCGCCTCCGGCCGGACGGCGGCCCGCCTCGCCGACGACATGCTCAACCGGCCGCCCGCGGCGCTCGTCGCACTCGACACGGCCGACCTCGCCGCGCTCGACCGCATCACCGCCCAGCTCGCCGGCGAGGACCCCGCCGGCGAGGACCCGGCCGCGACGCCGTAGGCGAATCCGCCGCTGATCAGGTCAGCGCGCGGAGAAGGACATCGCGCTGATCGGTGGAGAGTCGGCGGGCGAAGCTTCGCAGGACGCTGTCGGGATTCTCGCCGCGAAGCAGGAAGTCGAGCATCTGCCCCGCCGCGTGGTCGGCGGCCCGCCGCAGGGGACGGTAGGCGAAACCCCTTCCCCGCGGCGCCCGCTGGACCATCCCCTTGTTCACCAGCCGCAGCAGGGTCGTCGCGATCGTGCTCTGCGCGAGACCGGCGCCGAGGCGTTGNTGGACCTGGAAGGGCATCAACGGCTCGTCGGCCGACCACAGCAGGGTCAGGACGGCCCGCTCCAGATCCCCGGCCGCCCTCTTGGGCTGGGGCACGGCGGAGGCAGCCGGCGCTGCCATGACCGTCCCGGCCGAGCCGGCCGACGGCCGCGCCACGGTGGGGGCGGCGGTCGATCTGACCGCTCCTGTCGTCGCCGGGCCGGTGGTGGTTGCTGGGCCTGCCGTGGTTGCTGGGCCTGCCGTGGTTGCTGGGCCTGCTGTGGTCGCCGGGCTGGTTGTGGTCGCTGCACCGAAGGTGGTCGCCGAGCCGATCGTGGTTGCCGGGCTGATCGTGGTTGCCCGGCCGGTGCGGCTCATCGAGGTGCGAGCCGCCGGCAGCGACGGATTCGAGGCGGAAAGTGCCGGAAATGAGCGTGACATGGTTGCTCCGAGTCCTGGAGACCGGTGCTACGAAACGGATCCTGTGCGCCGCGACGGGCGGCGGTGGGTCAGGCCGCGAGGCGTGGCGGCCCGCGCCGCNCCACCACATGCCGAAGCCACAGCGAGCACGCCATGCCAGGCGGCCCGGAGGGGGCGGGAAATCGCGGGCTCGCGACCGTTGCGGGCACACCGTCGCCCGGTCGCGGGCGGTGCAGCCGGTCCACCGCGCGGCGGGCCACCCGCACCGCCCCGCGCGCGGCCTGCCAGAGCAGGCGCTCGCCGAGCGCGAGCCACCCGGCGAGAAGCAGCGCGGCGGTCAGGTGCAGGCCGAGCATCGCCGCCCCGCCGGGCACCAGGTCCACCGGCGACGCCGCCGTGAGCCCCACGTGGTTTCCCTCGCCGGCCATGCCGGCATGGCCGGCGGGGGCGGACAGCCCGAAGGCCACGTGCAGGCACGCCTGGACGGCGAGCACCAGCCCGACCAGCCGGGGCATCGACGCCCGGCGTTCCGACACGCCCCAGCAGACGCGCATCACCAGGACGATCCCCACCAGCGCGACCGCGACGGCCGGCGCCCTGCCGCAGGCGAGGACGTGCGCGGCCACCGCCAACCCGACAGTCAGCAGTGACGCCACCGTGGTCCGGGCGATCCGCCCGCCGCGGGTTGCGGCCCATCCGGCCGGCGGGCGCGGCACGGCCCCCACGCCGGTGCTGGTGCCGGTGCCGGTCGTGGGCTCCTCGGGCGGCGGCATGGCCGCCGGAGCCCCTCCCCTGCCCCGCGGACCGCCCTGACCCGTCACGGCATCAGAGTTTAGTGCGGGGACGACGATGATCCGCCGCATTCGGAGCCGCCTCGCACCCGTCCGATCACTCAGACGGCGTGGCGGCCGATCGTCCGGCCGATCCATCGGCCGCACGATCCGCCCGATGGTGGTTTCTGCGCGAACGGCCGCGGCGACAGCGGTGTGGTGCGGCCGGGNGGTGTGGTGCGGCCCGACCGCACGGAGGCGTCAGTGGGTGCCCGCCGCCAGGTCGTCCACGCCCAGCTCGGCGAGCAGCGTGGCGCGCAGCCGGTCGAAGGCGGGGTCGGCCCGTCGGCGCGGTGATGCCACCTCCACCGGGACGTCCAGGGAGAACCGGCCCTCGGTGAGCACGAGCACCCGGTCGGCGAGCAGGATCGCCTCGTCGACGTCGTGCGTCACGAACAGCACCGCCGGCTGGTGCCGCCGGCACAGGTGTTGGAGCAGGGCATGCATCCGGATCCGGGTCAGGGCGTCGAGAGCGCCGAACGGTTCGTCGAGCATGAGCAGATCCGGTTCCCGCACGAGCGCCCGCGCCAGCGCCACCCGTTGAGCCTCGCCGCCGGACAGCGTCGCCGGCCACGACCGTTCCCGACCGGCCAGACCGACCTCCGCGAGCGCCACGCGGCCGCGTTCGGCGATGTCCCGGCCGGCCAGGCCGAGCGTGACGTTCGGCAGGACCCGCTTCCACGGCAGCAGCCGCGCCTCCTGGAAGACGACCGAGCGCCGCCGGGCGGCCAGCACCTCGCCCTCCACACCATCGTCGAAGCCGCCCAGGATCCGGATCAGCGTGCTCTTCCCCGACCCGCTGCGGCCGAGCAGGGCGACGAACTCGCCCGGCGTGATCGTCAGATCGAGCCCGTCGAGCACCACCTGCTCGCCGAAGACGCGCCGCAGCCCGCGGACGCGCACCGCGACCCCGCTCGCAGCCCCTCCGCCGGCGGTCCCTCTGCCGGCATCCACGGTGCTAACGCTCACGGTGCCGGCGTCCACGGTGCCGGCGTCCACGGTGCTGGCGTCCACGGTGCCGGCGTCCCTGCGACGGGCTTCCTCGGCGTTCCTGGAGCTCTCGGTGTCGGCTCGAGCGAGGACGGCGACCCCGCCGCCCGCCCCCGGCGCAGGATCCGCCGCCGCCGCGTACGCCGGGTGCTGCGGATCCTGCGTGCTCACGTTCCGTCGAAGCTGCGGCGCCATGACAGCAGCGTCCTTTCCAAGAGGCGGACCAGGCCGTCGCTGACCAGCCCGAGGATTCCGTAGACGACCAGGCAGAGCACGATGATGTCGGTGCGGTTCCAGGACTGCGCGCTGTTGAGCAGATAGCCGAGGCCGGAGTCGGTGTTGACCTGCTCGGCGAACACCAGCAGCAGCCAGGCGACGCCGAGCGCCCAGNGCAGCCCGACGAGGAAGCCCGGCGCGGCCCCCGGCACGATGACCGAACGCACCAGCCCGAACCGGCCCAGCCCGAAGGTCTGCCCGGCCTCCACGAGCCGGGCGTCGACGCCGCGGATCGCCGCGTAGGTGTTCATGTAGATGGGGAACGCGACGCCGACGGTAATCAGAAAGATCTTGGCGCTCTCGCCGATCCCGATCCACACGATGATCAGCGGCAGCAGGGCGATGACCGGGATCGTGCGCAGGAAGTTCATCGCCGAGTCGACGACGTCCGAGGCCGTCCGGAAGAAGCCGGCGATGATGGCGAGCGCCAGCCCGATGCCGACGCCGAACAGCACGCCGGCCCCCACCCGGTACAGGGAGGCGCCGAGACTGTCGACGAGGTCTCCGTTGCGCCACAGCTCGCGGGCCGCGTCGAGGACGGCCGCGGGCGAGGCCAGCGCGCGATCGCTGACGAGGTCGAGCCCCGTCACGGCCCACCACAGTGCGAACAGCAGCGCCGGGCCGAGGAAGCGGCGCACCTCCGTCGGCACCCGACGCCGCCTGGTGGTGCGGCGCCGCCCGGCGGTGAGGTCCACCAGGACTACCTGGGACCGTCCCGCCGGTTCGGCTGCGGTCGTCGAAGGTTCGGCCGCGAGCGGACCGGGGGACGTCGCGTGCTGCCCGGCTACGTCGTGGTGCGAGATGCGTTCGGTCATCGGGCTTGCGGCGTGGAGACTGCGCCGTTCACGGCGGGGAGGAGACGCCGTCCCTTGCTGGTCACGGGTTGACCTGCCTTTCCAAGGAGATGAACCTGTCCCAGTACCGGCTCTGTTCGACCGCCGCGCAGGCGGTCGCGCGGAGTCGCATTGCGGCCCACTCAGGTTGCGGGGAACGCCTTCGCGAAGGCCGCGGTCAGCTCGCCGGTGAACGCGGGATCGAGCTCGTCGTCGACGTCGAGGGACTTCGGCAGCTCACCGACGCTGNCCAGCAGCCGGGCCTGCACCCGCTGGCTGGCCACGAAGGCGGGGGAGACCGGCCGGTAGCGGGCCTCGGGCAGCGAGTCGAAGTACTTGCGCGAGGCGACCGGATCCTGCTTGAGCTGGTCGACGTAGTACTTCTGGACCCAGACGGCGGCGTTTGCCTTCGGCCAGGACCAGGCCCGTGCCAGCCGCAGGACGAAGTCCTGGATCGCGGCGCGTTTCGCCGGGTTCTTCAGCGCCGACTTCGACGCGAGCAGCACCGAGTACTGCGGCAGCGGACGGGTCTGGATCTCGTAGGAGCCGGGAGCCTGCCTGGCGACGGCGGCCGTGTACTGCCGGGTGTAGACGATCGCGTCGACCTTGCCGGAGGCCAGCGTCGAGGTCAGGCTGGTGACGGGCACATTGACCGGGCTGATGTCGTCCTGGTTCAGGCCGGCGCCGTCGAGCTGGTTGAGCAGGTAGCCGTGCAGCGACGTGCCGAGGGTGAACGCGACCCGCCGGCCGCGCAGATCAGCCGGCGTGCGGATCCCGGAGCCGGCTCTCGCGATGATCGTCTGACTGTTCACCGGGTTCTCGGCGACGGAGATCGCCACGACACCGGCGTTCGCGGCGTTCGCGAACAGCACCGGCGTGTCACCCATGTAGCCGACGTCGAGGCGCCCCGCGCTGAAGNCGGCATTCATGTGCGGCCCGTCGGCGAACGTGCTGTAGGCCAGACCGTACGGGGCGCCCNTGGCCGCGCCGGACAGCGTCAGCGGCAGCTCCAGGGTCTTGCTCTGGTCGCCGATCCGCANCGTCACCCGCTGGTCGCCGGCCGCCGCCCGCGCGCCGTCCCCGCCGCCGCTGCCGCAGGCGGCCAGGACCACCGCGATGAGCACGGCGAGTCCGGCGGTCAGGAGGGAAGGACGCCGCGCCCACGGTCGTCGATGATGCATGGAGATCTCCCTGTCGGTCGGTCAGACCCGGCTGGTCGGTCAGACCCGGCTGGTCGGTTAAACTCGGCTGGTCGGTCAAACCCGGCCGGTGGTCGGCGGCCGTCCGGCGTGCGCCCGAAAGCCGCGAGGGAGACGGCCCTCGCGGCTCTCGGCGGATTTCTTGGCCCTCGGGGGGTCTCGGCCCTCGGCTGCGGACCGTCGGTCAGGCCCTGCGGGCCCGCCGGTTCAGTCTCGTCAGGTACCGAGGAAAGGCTCGCCGGCGACGAGTTCCGACTCTCGACCGTCCACGCCGACCGGGATGTCGCCCTCGATGGTCACCCGGTACANCACCCGGTCGAAGTCGAGGTGGCCGAGGTCGGACGGCCCCAGATGAGCGGTCGCCCGGTTGTCCCAGAACGCGACGTCGCCCTGGTTCCACTTGAACCGCACGGTGAACTCGGAGCGGGAGATCTGGTCGTAGAAAACGTCGAGGATCTGCCGGCTCTGCTTCGGCGAGAAGCCGATGATCTCGCCGTCCTTCGCGGTGAAGCTCGGGCTGACAAACAACGCCCGCTCGCCGGTCTCGGGGTGCACCCGCACCACCGGGTGGATTGCCACCAGCGGATTGGCGGCCACTCTGCGGCCGTACTCGCTGTCGCTGGGGAAGTTCCCGAAGCTGTGCCGGGCGCGCAGGCCGTCCGCCAGGTTCCGCAGCGGCTCGGGGAGCCCCTGGTAGGCCGCCACCAGGTTCGTCCACGCGGTGTCCCCGCCGTACGGGGGGATGACGTCGCCGCGCAGGATCGACGCGGTGGGCGGGTTCACCAGGGCGGTGACGTCGGTGTGCCAGCCGTTGTCGTAGGTGGCCTTCCGCTTGCCGAAGACCTTCGCGTATCGGCGGCTGTCGATCGGCAGGATCTCCGGGAAGCCGGCCGGCGGCGCCTCCTCGTGCGGGTGCGCCGGCGTCAGTCGGCCGAACCGACGCCCGAACGCGACCTGCTGGGCGTGGTCGATGTGCTGGTCCCGAAAGAAGACCACCTTCCACTGGTGCAGCGCCGAACGGATCTCCGCCACGGTCGCGTCGTCGAGCTCCTCGCGCAGGTCGATTCCGTGGATCTCGGCCCCCGTGTGGCCGGAGAGCGGGCGGACGTCGATGCCCAGGGCGGTGGGTGTGATGCTGGTCATCCTGCAGTTCCTCCAGGGCGGGAAAAGGAATGGATGAAGCTGGGAATGGGGCATCCGATGTTTTCGCGCGCTGCCGACCCAGGTCTTTGGCTGCACGCCTTCAGGGCAGCCGAAATCGNCCGGAATCGGCGACGGCCGAGGCGGCGTCCTTGTTTCAGGGGTGGCCGACGGAGCAGCCGGAAATGCAGGGGAGGATGGCAGTAGCGGCATCCTCGACGCGAGCCTGCCTGGATCTCCGCTCGGTACGGTGGAGGATATCCAGCGTCAACATCGGCGACAACACGGGCCGGGAGGCGGAGAAATNCCCCCGCCGCTGCGTCCGATGTTGTTCACGGACCAATCTTCGGTGATGAACGATGGGGCCGTCAATATTTTGCGTTCCGCTGAAATTAATTGCCGCGGCGGGTGAGCGGGGTGGCCGGACGGCGAGTAGAAGCCGCCCCCGCGGCCGGCCGCGGCGTCGTCAGGCCGGCCAGCAGACTGTGCGGGCTGCGGTGCACCGCGTCGAGCACCGCCGCGCCCGCGGCGACCGCGAGCACGTCGGGGCCGAAGCTGCTCGGCANCACCATCCGTTCGGGTTCGGCGCACACCCGGGAGTACGCGGAGATCTCGGCGAACAGGTCGGCCCGCAGGGCTGGCAGGAACAGGGTGGCGGCCTCGGTGAGAACGACGATCTCCGGATCCATCATGTCGACGAGCAGAGCGATCAGCCGTCCCACCACTCGCAGCCGGTCGCGGAAGAGCGCCACGGCGCGACGGTCGCCGCCGAGGGCCGTGGCCAGCAGGTCCTGCAGGTCCGGCCGGGAGATGATCCCCTCGCCCACGGCGTGCCGTAGCAGCGTGCGTTCGGACAGGGTCGCCTGCACGCAGCCGGACCGGCCGCATCGGCAGGGCGCGTCGCTGTCGGCGAGCCGCAGGTGGGCGATGCCGCCGGCGGCCGAGTTGGGGNCGATGTGCACCGAGCCGTCGGTGGCGAACGCGGCGTCGGCGACGTTGCCCACGAACAGGTGCAGCAGGCTGCGCCGGGCACGCGGGTCGCCGAAGAGGATCTCCGCCTGCGCCAGTGCCCGGGCGTGCCCGTCGACGTGCACCGGCAACCCGGTGGCCGCCGCCAGCACGGCGCGCACCGGCACGTCCCGCCAGTCCAGTGGCTCGTGCTCGACCACCAGGCCGAGCTCGGGGTCGACCCGACCGCCGGTGACCACGCCCAGCCCCAGCACCCGGCTTCCGGTGGCGTGCCGAGCGAGGAAGCCGGGCAGGTGCCGGATGATCATCTGGAGGACGGCCATGGCGTCTCCCTCCCGCGGCCGCTGCTCCCGGGCGACCACCTGGCCGCGCANGTCGACCACGCTGAAGGTCACGAACGGGACCGCGATGTGCACGCCGCAGGCGAGATGGCGCCGGGTGTCGACGTCGAGCGGCACATGCGGGCGCCCCACCCGCGGGGACAGCGAGCTCGCCGGGAGCTCGCGCAGCAGGCCCAGCGAGATCAGCCCCGCGGTCTGCCGTGACACCGCCGCCGGGCTGAGCCCCGTGGCCCGCCCGATCGCCGTGCGGGCGACCGGCCCGTGGTCGAGCACCGTCCGCAGGATCGCCGCCGCAGCGCCGGAGCCGATGCCACTGCCGGTCGACCCACTGCCGGTCGACCCACCGCGGGTCGGACCGGCCTCCGCCGGACCGCTGCCGGTCGAAGCGGCCTCTGCCGGGCCGGCTGACGGCGCCGTGCCTGCTCCGGGGGCGCCCCCGCGGCCGGAGGGCCGGGTGCGCGGGGCGCGGGTGGTCGGCGGCTCGCCGCGCAGACCCACCTCGTTGCGGACGGACACGCTGCGCTGGACGGACACGGGGAACCTCCTCGCGTCACAGCCGGGCCACGTGCGGCCGTTCCGCGGCGCGGGCGTGAGGCGTGCCGAGGCGCGCACCGTGGCGGCGTCTCGGGTGGATGACCGGGGCAGGGTCCCACCGGCGGCCCGCGGGTGCCACGCCCGGACGCGCTGTGACCGCGGCGCGTGACGATGACCGTGGTCGCCGACCACGGCCGGCGGGTCGGCTGGGTGGGAGGGGAGTCGTAGCGGACCTTGGGCCCCGTGGCGGTAGCCGGACCGGTAGGAGCGCCGCGACAAGCGCGGCGATCAACGACGCTTGCTCCGGCCAGGCTGCCTCAACGGCAGGAGCCGACCCGCCGTCCCGACTGTTCCGGCTCACGCGGCCGACCGCGGCGCGCGGCTTGGCCCTGAGACTCGGAAGGATCAGCGGCGAGGTCTACAGAGCGCGCTCGCGACGCGATGGAAGTCGATGTGGGCACGGCATACCAGGAGAAGGCGCCGGCTCATGCGTCCGACGGTAGATAGCGCACAACAGGTTGTCAACCAAGACAATTGAGAAGCTGCGCGAGGGTGGTTCGGTCCGGCGGCCGGCCGGGTGGAGTCAGCCGGTGTTGCGCAGGCCGGCGGCGATGCCGTTGATCGTCAGCAGCAGCGCCCGGCGCAGNAGGGGATCGGCGCCCTCCCCGGCGGCCCGGGCGCGCGCGAGCAGGGAGACCTGCAGGGCGTGCAGCGGGGCGAGGTAGGCGTCGCGGACCTCGAGGGTGTGGCGCAGCGTCGGGGTGTTCTCCAGCAGCTCGGCCTGGCCGGTGACCGCGAGGACCTCGGTGACCGTGCGGGCGTGTTCGGCGCGGATCGCCTCGAAGATCGAGCCGCCGTCGTCGCCGGCGAGGGTCGAGACGTACCGCTGGGCGATCGTGAGGTCCGACTTGGCCAGGGTCATCTGCACGTTGCCGAGGAAGGTCCGGAAGAAGTGCCACGACCGGTACATCTCGGCGAGGGTGTCGCCGGCCCCCGCGGCCCGGGCCGCGGCCAGGCCGGTGCCCACGCCGAACCAGCCGGGCAGGATGATCCGCGACTGCGTCCAGCCGAACACCCAGGGGATCGCGCGCAGGTCGGCGAGCCCCCCGGATCCGCCGGGCCGTCGCGACGGCCGGGAGCCGATGTTGAGGTTGCCGAGCTCCTCCACCGGGGTGGCGGCGAGAAAGAACGGCACGAGCGCCGGATCGCCGACGAACGCCTGGTAGGAGATTCGGGCCGAATCCGCGACGGCCTGCATGGTCTCGTTCCACCCGGCGAGGGTGGTCGGGTTCAGCCGCGAGGATCGGTGCAGGATCGACGCCTCGACCACGGCCGCGAGGGTGATCTCCAGGTTGTGCCGGGCGAGCTGGGGCAGCGTGTACTTGTCCGAGATCACCTCGCCCTGCTCGGTGACCTTGATCGAGCCGTCCAGCGTGCCGAACGGCTGCGCCATGATCGCCTCGCCGCTCGGGCCGCCGCCGCGGCCGACGGAGCCGCCGCGGCCGTGGAACAGCCGCAGCACGACGCCGTGGCGGCGGGCGACGTCGCGCAGTTCCCGCTGCGCCTTGTGGATCTCCCACTGGGACGCGGTGATCCCCGCGTCCTTGGACGAGTCCGAGTAGCCGAGCATGACCTCCTGCACGTCGGCGCGGGCACGCACCAGCGAGCGGTAGGAGGGGTCGGACAGCATGCCGTCGAGCAGCGAGCCGGCCGCCCGCAGCTCGGCCACCGTCTCGAACAGCGGGACGAAGCCGATGCGGGCCCAGGCGGGGCGGTCGGCGAAGCCGAGCCCGACCAGGCCGGCCTCTCGAGCGAGTACCACCACGGCCAGGATGTCGTCGACGTCGCGGGTCATCGAGACGATGTAGCTTTCGATGACATCCCCGCCGAAGCGGTCCAGCGCCTCCCGGACGGTGCGCATCAGCTCCAGCGTGCCCAGCACCGCCGGGGGCAGCGGCGGCGGCACGGCGCCGAGCAGCGGCCGACGCCGAGCGAGCTCCGCGGACAGCAGAGTGCGCCGCTCGGGCCGGTCGAGCTGGGAATAGGGGACGTCGAGCTCCCCGACCTGGTCATACACCGCGGCCAGGGCGGCATGGTGCTTGTCGGCATGCTCGCGGATGTCGAGGGTGGCCAACGACAGCCCCATCGCGCGCGCGGTGCGGATCACGCGCAGTAGCGGGCCGTCCGCGACGAGAGATCCGTTGCCGGCGGCGAGCGAGGCGCGCATCACCTCCAGGTCGTCGAGCACCTCGGCTACGCCGCCGTAGTCCCGCCCGGGCACGTGCGGCGAGCCGGCGGCCAGCCGTTCCCGGGTGCCGGCGAGCCTCGCCAGGATGTAGCTGCACTTGAGCCGGTAGGGCTCCTCGGCGTTGAGCCGGATGTAGCGGTCGTGGACCTCGGGCAGCGCCTGGCGGTCCGCGGCCAGCGAGGACAGCAGCTCGTCGCCGACCCCCACCACCCGGGTCGACGCCGTCAGCTCCTTGATGAGCTGCTCGACCTGGGAGGTCAGCAGCCGGATACCGAACTCGTGCTGGAGGGTGAGCACCTCCAGGGTGACCGCCGGGGTCACGTTCGGGTTGCCGTCGCGGTCACCGCCGGCCCACGAGCCGAACCGCAACGGGTGCGCCCCGGCCGGCAGCGTGAGCCCCACCCGGGCGAGTGCCAGGTCGAGTTCCTCCAGCAGGTCGGGTAGCACCTCGGTGGCGATCAGCTCCAGGTAGTAGGCCGCCGAGCGGGCCTCGTCCGCCGGCTTCGGCCGTTCCACCCGCAGCTCGTCGGTCTGCCACAGCACGTCGACCATCTCGGCGAGGCGCCGCTGGGTGCGGTCCCGGTCGGCGGCCGGCGCCGCGCCGTCCGGGCTGTCCGCGTCGAGCAGGTCGGCGATGCGGCGCAGCGTGTCGAGCACCGAGCGGCGGCTGGCCTCGGTCGGATGGGCGGTGAAGACCGGGCGCAGCTCCAGGCGCCGCGCGATCGACTCGGCCAGCGACCGGTCGAGGGTGCCGGCGTCGAGCGCGGCGGCCATCCGGGCGAAGGTCTCCGCCAGCGGGCCCTGCGCCCGGTCGGACAGCTCCCGGGACCGGTGTAGCTGCTCGGTGATGTTGGCGAGCTGGAAGTAGGAGGTGAAGGCGCGGGCGAGCACGATGGCCGTCTGGTCATCCACGGTGGCGAGCAGCCGACCGAGTTCGGCGCCGTTGTCGGAGCGGCGGGCCAGCGCGCGGACCTGCTCGACGAGCGCGAGCGTCGCCGCGCCCTCGTGCCGGGTCAGGGCCTGACCGAGCAGATCCCCGAGCCGGCGGACCCCCGCCCGCACGGCCGCATGGCGGGCGTCGGAGGAGACTCCACCGGCGAAGGCGCCGGGATCCGCGNCCAGCTCGTCGAGGGCCGTACTCGCGCTCCGCTCGGTCGTCACGCCGCCTCCGGTGGTTCGACTGGGTTCACCTGGGTTCGTTCACCTGGGTTCGTTCACCTGGGTTCGTTCGCCTGGTTCTGCCTGGTTCTGTCGTGGCCCGAATGGGTCTGCCTGGGTTCGCCGAGAGGCCGGACACGACGACCGCGAGATCGTCAGGGGCCGGCGAGACCGTCCTGCGCCGACGCGGCCTAGTAGACCGTCGCCACTAATGTTTGGGGTATAGGTGGCGGAGTTTGGTGC